>JBARSJ010000028.1:0-15921 GCA_049644685.1 Anaerolineales bacterium | reverse complement strand
GGACATAGGTAACAGAAAATTCTAAGGACATAGGTAACACATATTCTGAGGACATAGGTAACACTTTCGTAAACAGGAGGTGATGCCCATGCCCTGGAAAGGTGTTACCGTGAGTGAACAAAGACAGCGGTTTCTCGAAGACTACCAACTGAACTACTACTCCATCACAGAGCTTGCCGAACGATTTAGCATTTCCAGGAAAACTGCCTATAAGTGGATCGATCGTTTCAAGCTGCATGGCCAGGATGGTTTTCATGAACTGTCCCGCCGGCCGCATTCTTGCCCGTGGCAGACAGATAAAGCGATCGTCGATGAATTAGTGAAGATCCGCAAGGCTCACCCTCGCTGGGGACCACGTAAACTGCTCGATCTGATGTATCGACGCGATCCCAATCGGCAGCTTCCAGCAGTGTCGACGGCAGCTCAAATCCTTTCGAGAGAAGGGTTGATCAAGCCAAGGCGAAGGTATCGCCGGGCACATCCCGGCTGCCCAAAGAGCATTCCTCAGGGTCCCAATGATATCTGGGCAGCAGACTACAAAGGCCAATTCCGGCTCAAGAACGGGAAGTATTGTTTCCCGCTTACTGTGAGCGATCTCTCTTCCCGATTCGTGTTGGGGATCGATGCTCACCCATCAATCTCTCTGGAGCTATCCAGGCAGCACTTCGTCGCTCTTTTTGAGACCTATGGCTTGCCTAATCGCATCCGCACGGATAACGGAACACCATTCGCATCCAACGCCCTTGCAAGGCTCTCTCAGTTGTCCGTGTGGTTCATCAGATTAGGTGTCTATCCTGAGCTCATCGAGCCAGGCACCTTCGGCACAGCAGAATGGCGTGCACGAGCGAATGCACCGCACGCTCAAGCAAGAAGCCACCATCCCCCCGGCCAGCAGCTTGAGGGGACAACAGCGCAAATTTGATGATTTCCGGGAAGAGTTCCCCGTGCCGGGACGGTGCAATGAGGTGCGTCCGCACGAAGCAATCGAAATGAAAAGACCTGCGGAAATCTATCAATCTTCCAGCCGGAGGATGCCGACACGGATCGAGCCCTACGAATACCCTGGCAATTATCTGGTGAGGCGAGTTAGTCGAGCCGGTACGATCCGAGTATTCAACAATCAGTTTTTTGTGAGCCATACCTTGGATGAGGATTACGTGGGATTGGAGGAGGTGGACGACGGGGTCTACGATTTATTCTTCTGTTTCTATCACATCGGGCGCTATGAGTTGCAAACGAATAAGATCCAAGGTATTGTGTCTAAGGTGGGGTTGAGCGTGAAAAGAGTGTACCTGGTGAGCAGAGTGTAAGCGTTGTCCTGAGCATAAAGTGTCAACCATGTCCTGAAACTGTACCCACCGGCGGGATAACAATTCAATGGAGCAGACGCTGAGGGTAGGCGAAGAACTGAATTCGAATCAGGTTTCAGGAAGATCAAAGATTATTGTTGAGTAATATCGGCGCTGCTCATCTCAAAGCCGTTAGGAAGCTAAATGGCAGAAATCAAGGAGCTCGCAGGCGATGAAAAATAAACAACGGTATTCGACTGCTGAGGCCACTGCGGCAATTCGGGCGATGCACTTACTATATGATCAACCAGTGGTCTTTAATGATCCATATGCTCTTCAATTAACCAGCCCTGCCTTGCGTCGAGTTTGCCAAAACCGATTGTTTCAATGGATATTAAGAAGGAAATTCATTTCTGAAACATTTCGACCTATTTCCGCTCAGGTTTTATCTCGGGCGAAATACGTTGAGGAAAAGCTTGAGCAGGCGGTGTCAAAAGGAATTTCTCAGTATGTTATCATCGGGGCGGGATTCGACTCATTCTGTCTTCGTCGTCCAAATTTCTCAGCGGATCTTCGGACTTACGAGATAGACCATCCCGCTACTCAGCGGATTAAACGAAAACGTCTTATGGAGATTTTAGATTCCTCTCCAAAGGGAGTTGAGTTCCTTGCCATAGACCTTGAAAAGCGGACAATAGCCGATGCGCTCTCTGACTCTTCCTTCTTGAAAGATGAGAAAGCGTTTTTTTCCTGGCTTGGAACAGTCCCGTATCTTTCAGAAGACGCGGTTTTCGCTGTATTGCGCGATCTTGCTTATTTTGCGGCACGTGGAAGCGAAATTGTATTTGATTACTTAATTCCAACAGATAAGATGACTCTTGAAGATCGTCAAGCTTTGGGCAAGGGAATGCGAATTATAGAGCACTGGGGAGAACCAGTTAAGTCTTTTTTTGATCCGGACGCATTCCCGGATGAGGTATCCCATCTTGGTTATCGTGTTTTCGAAAATCAATCGCCAGCTCATTTGAATAACAGGTACTTTTTTGATCGTTCAGACAATCTTGTAGCTCATTCAGCTGCGTACATCGTTCACGCGGCAATCATTAAAGAATAATGAAATATCTGTGGATTATTGTATTTTGACAGACAGAAAGCTAATGTATGTACAAATACAACCATAATACTGATGTCTTACGATGCTTCCTAACCCCCGCTCCACCTGACTGGGCTCGCCAACGGCGCACCTTTGGTGCCGCCCATCCGGCGTGGGGAATCGGACGTTTTTATGTAATCATTGGTTCTTGATCTATAATCATTAATAGCCCACCCGGCGGCAGGTGCCCTTTACGGGGTGCCTGTCCTGAACGGACCCCGAACCAGCCGGAGGGGAAGTTGAAGGGTTTCGCGAAGCTCATCCGTTAGGCATCTTAATTGGTTGATGTCTTCCTAATTCTATATGAAGTATATGGACTAGTGATTATGTCGAGTGAAGAAAACAAATCTCGCATCCAACGCTTTTTTAGTGAAGTTGTCGGTCAGGGCAATCTAGAGACTGTCGATGAGCTCATTGCTTCCAACTGCAGATACTTTGATGCGGGCAGTGTTAGAAGCACAAGTAATAGCGAATTTATTGATTATTTAATAGAAGCTCGTCTGCCATTCGAAAGCATCAATGTGAAAATTGATAACATAATTGCTGAGGGGAATCAGGTCGCGGTTCGTTGCTCCTACCATCTGATGCTTGAAGGTGAGCACTCCATCGTGCCGGTGATGGCTGATTTTCGTATTGAAGAGGGAAAGATTGTAGAAATGTGGCGCACCGTCGCGGCATTAAGCTAAGAATAGTAATGAGTAAACTGTTTATCCAATTAATTTTCGTGATACGAGGTAAGGAAGGAACACCACGAATAAGTTCCTTATTGTCAATGTGTTCAGTCTAGATGCATAACGTCTCGCTGGAGGCGACCGGGGTTGCGGCGCGATTTGCGATCGGTGGGGCGGGTGGGCGAGGTGAAAACAATCAATCTAGGGGAATACCCCGGCGCCTCAGCGCGAAGCTCATTCGTTATGCTTTAATTGGGATAGAATTATCAGACTCGAACAGACAGGAGCAGGTAAATATGAAAAAGTCACATTTAATTGTTATTGCTTTTGGCATCTTCTTTCTCTTCTTGATTCAAATGGCTGGTTCACTGGTCGAATCTATATATATCCTCGATCTGATGAATACCTCCCTGGATGAGAAAGCGCTGGGTTTGCTGTTCTTCTTTTCACCAGCATTATTGTTTTTCTATCCCAAAAAGCGGCCGGTTCAGACGGCATGGATTTTGTTTGGGCTGCTTTTCCTGGCTCGCGGCCTCACCCCCTATCTGAATACCCTGGGCCGTATGCTAGCATCCGGGATCGGCACAGGTACTATATTGATGCTGTTTCCCTTCCTGATGACCGCCAAATCAAAAGATGATTCCAGTTGCTGTACCAGCCTGTGGATCTCTGCCGGACTCGCCCTGGCGATTGGGTTTTCTGTTTTCCTGCGGACCATGAATTACGGCCTGGATTACTCCCTTCTTCCGGAAGGCGGCTGGGTTGGCTGGGGGTTGGGAGCAGCATTAGGATTTTTACTAACCCTGCTGGATTGGACCGGCTCGGAAAAGACACAAACCAACTCCAGACCTGTTACGCTGGCCGTAACAGGGATATTCCTGGTCGTTACCCTGGCCTTCTTTGCCTTTTCTGCTCCGACGGTGATTGCCCGCTGGACGGAAGGCGATTACAGATTGATCGTCATGGCTGTCAGTCTGCTGGCTGTGAGTTGGGTCGGAGTATTACTGGGCAAGTCGAGATGGATTGAAAATATATCCCCGAAATGGTTACTGATTTGGAACCTGTTGTTCACCTTATCCTTGGTCATGACCATCCTGGCCCATCGGGTTCCTTTCCCTCAGACGCCGGATTCACCTGTCGTTGTGGTTGGCGCTCCTACCTGGTTGCAGCAGTTGCCGTTGGTTTTGCTGCTGCTGCTCTTCCCGGTCATCTTTCTTGACCTGCGCGTCTTTACTAACCGCATTCGGCAAGCAGACCCAAGACCCCGTGATCTGATTCCTGGGATGCTCTTGGGGAGTCTCACTCTGGTTGTTCTGGTCTTCATGCATATTTTCACCAATGTCTGGGGTTACGTTGAGCCGGTCAGTCCCTGGTTCCGGAATAAGTTCTGGCTGCCATACCTGTTGATGGCCGGGTTGATCACCTTGCTCATTGGGCGGAAAGGATTGAGCACTTTGGGTGACCAATCGGCGCCAAATAGCACATTTTCTTGGGGATGGGTTGCATTCCTTGCGATCGTTTTTTTGGGAACAGCGGGGAGCGCCCTGAATACCACCCGAGTCCAGACGTTTGAACCTCGGAACAACTCTTTCGTGGTCATGACCTACAACATCCAGCAGGCAAATGATGATTTTGGCGAGAGATCTTATAAGGAGCAGCTTGCGCTTATCAGGCAGGTTGCGCCGGATATCCTTGTTTTACAAGAATCAGACTCAAGCCGGATTTCCTTGAACAACAACGATTTTGTGCGTTATTACGCGGGCAAGCTGGGCTACTATTCATATTATGGACCGACGACGATCACCGGTACTTACGGAACGGCGATATTATCAAGATACCCTCTTCAAAATACACGCACGGTATTCACCTTCAGTGACCAGGATGAAATTGGCACTGCAGAGGCTGAGATTGAAATAGGTGGCCAGCTTTTCACAGTCTACAATGTCCATCCCGATGGCTCGGACACAGCTATGCTAGTTTGGGCAGAATCGCTCCTGGAACGTTCCAAAGACAAATTCAACGTAATCGCCCTAGGGGATTACAACTTGCGGGATTATGAGGAAGCTTATCAACTGATCGCCAGTGTGTATACAAATGCCTGGGTAAGCGTATACCCTTCCAAAATTGGCTCGGACGGTACGGATATGTCTGGCGAAAACCGTATCGACCACATTTTCTTTTCTCAATCACTGATGGCGCGTAATCCGGTTTATATCTTGCCCCCCGAATCAGCTACGGATCATCCTGTCCATTGGGCTGAAATTATGTGGAAAAAATAGCACGAAAATTAGTAAAAAAATGGCCAAGAGAAAATTATCTCAGTTTCTATTTTGGAGATATTTATTGCTTTAATGAAGCATGTACCTCATTTGCAGCAACCTGGGGAACATTGGGCTTTAAAACTGACAGCTTCTTCGGTTATAAACAGGTGGAAGAGTATTTTGGACTAAGAGGACCCTGGTTAGGAGGGTACTCTAGATGATATGCAGCCTAACCCCCGCTGCACCTGACCTCCTGCATGGTGACAAGGAGACTTTGTGACAGAGAGACAGGGTGAGAGTAAGTAGTAAAAAAAGATACTGATTACTGACAACTGGCGGCAGGTGCCCTTTACCCGAAGGGCTCAGGATGCTTCGCGAAGCTCATCCGTTAGGCCGCTGCCCAGTCTATGGATAGCAAGTTGATTTCTCCTGCCTGTCATGTAAAATGAAGTGTAGAGTGCGGAATGGTTCAGCGTAGAAGCAGTCGATAGTCACTGGAAAGGAGGAGAAAACGCAATGTAGCCTGGATAAGAAGTAGATTTTGTGTTGGAGTTAACCGAGTTACCGAGGAGCAATCTAAGCACAAGGAGGAAAAGAAGATGGGCAATGTCTACAAAGTGATCGAGTTGGTGGGGACGAGCAGCGAGTCGTGGGAAAAGGCAGCAGCGGCAGCGGTAGAGAAGGCGGGGCAATCGTTGCGGGATCTGCGCATCGCAGAGGTAGTGGAACTGGATATGCAGATAGAAGACAGCAAGGTGAAAGCATATCGAGCAAAGGTGAAAGTATCGTTCAAGTTTGAGAGTTAAGAATAGAACGAAAAAAGGCTGAGGTTCCCCGGAGAGGGAAGACAGTCACTTACAACTGGATAGAGAAGTAGAGAAAGGTGCCGCGCCTAACATGTCGCTGGAGCTGACACGTGTTTCGCGTATGGGTATCGAAGAAGTTGGGGCGTAGGGTTGGGGTGGTGAGTAAAGTTGGTCGGACCTGTTGTGCTCGCCACTGCCCTTTACCCGAAGGGTAGGCCTGTCCTGAGCGAAACGAAGTGTAGTCGAAGGGCTCAGGATGCTTCGCGAAGCTCATCCGTTGGGCGGCAGAAAAATATGAAAACAATAGTATTGCATGGTAGTCCAAGAAAGAATAAAAACTCAGACACTTTGGCAGAAAACTTTTTGCACGGCATGAGCAAAGGTGCTTTAAGGGAGACGAAGCATTTTTACACAAACGAGATGGATATAAGACCATGTCAAGGCTGTCTCTCTTGTGTAGATGCTGATGATAAAAGGTGTCTTATCAAAGATGATATGCAGGAAATATACTCTGGGTTCATTGAAGCTGATGTCATCGTATTTGCTACTCCTATGTATTGGGGTTATGTAACCGCCCAACTCAAAACAGTGATTGATAGAATGGAAGCGCTTGTAGTGTGGGATCATTTCAAGGGCAAAACATTTATAGTGTTAATCACTTATCGGCACCATTGTGAATCAACAGTTGCTTTTTTTACCCGAATTTGTGCGTTTTTTGATGTCAGGCTGCATGTAATAACTTGTCGGACTTTTGATATTGAGACTGGAAAAGATATACCTATCTCAAAGTGCGAGGCTAAAATTGAGGAAGCATTTGAGCTTGGGAGAAGTCTGGGAAGCACCAATTGAATGCTACCCCAACCAGCTTCAACGCGGACTTGGCTGCGTCAGTGAATGCGCGCAGCTGATCTCATCCGTTCGGCGGTTGAAGTAGTGGTCCCCCAAGGTGGGTACAGATGATTTTCAGAAAACGAAACGTTAAAGTTACTATCTGTCTCTTTCTGCTTGTGCTCTTGATTTCCTGTGGTCAGTCAATCACGCCGACGGTAATGACCAGGTTAATATCAACAACCACAGGGTCTCCTGTTCCTGCTGCCGCATTGACACAAATGATATCTTCTCATCAACACACAACTACTCCAACAACATATCCCATCCTTACCGGCACATTTACTCCAGTAACAACTTTTGTTCCCGCCGCTACCAAAGCCAACGAACGTGTTTATATTTACCCGGATGGTTGGTATTCGGTAAGTATTCCTGTTGATTGGCAAGCTGAGGACTGTCCAAATTCTTTTGGGGGGGAAGACGGCTTTTTCCAAACCGGGTTTCTGCCAGAGATGATGTTCATGCGCAGTCCGTTAGATGTATGTCAATGGCTTGCAAATATCGAGACAAAAGATACCTATTATGTTTCCTTGATAAACACCCGCCGAGGATGTCGACTGACTTCTATCCCAGGAGTTACCCCTGCTGTTGTCCTGGAAATCATCGAAAATCCGTCGGTGGACTACCCTCAACGTTTTCTGTACCTAAAAGCAGACCCGGAACATTTCGACCGCATTGTCTCTACCTTTGTCTGGCTAGGACCAGTAGATGAGGATGCAGAGCCAGCGTTTCACACGGCATCCTTGCGTCCAGAAGATATTTCTTTTTGGGAAAATACAGCACCCCTGCCAGCCGGATTTTCGGTAACAGAATACCTACTGCCGGAAGAGGTGCAAAACGAAAGCCCTGCTGCAAAAATATTCCTGGAGTTCATTCCCCCCGAAGCCCGTCTGGAGCCCCGAAAATCAAGTGGAACTTATGCTCCCAAATCACAAGAAAGCGTCAATGAAACCATTATGCCCTTTGGATATGACTTGCGCCCTGGCGGCGAAACGTATCTATACCATTTATACAAAGATGGCACGTTGGCACTTAAGAATGTTTACAGGCTGCCTGATGTTTACTTGTTCTCAACGTCCGCTGGTGAAAAACTCGTTTTTCTGGCCCAAATTATCAAAGACCCCAACCTGTCATTATATGCGCTGGATAACGCGGACAGTTATCTGGTTCAGAATGACACTATTTCCCTTTGGGAAAACGGATCAGGCAGCCCGATGTTAGATAGCGGGCGTTCCATTTGGGTTGCCGGAGACTTGTTGATGCTGGGGTTGGGTGACCACACGGATGTACAGCTGCGAAATGGCCACCATGATCTCGTGTTCTCGTTTGCTACATATTTTGGGGCTCAGATCCCGATCAAGCGCTTCCTGGCCTGGAACGACCATTGGATTTTAGCAGTGAGCGATTTTGTAATTCAAGATGGGGAGATACTCAACGCGAAATTTGAGTTTGAAGAAGTTTTCGACTGGAATTCGATAGCTGACAAGCCGTTCTATTTTTTCCGCAAGGGGCCAAGAGTTGGAATTTCCTATAATGGACTATTCCTTCCGGTTTACTACCACGAGGTGGTTCACGGCTATTGTTGTGGTCTGGCACTCAATAATCCCAATATGATTGAAAATACTGTTCGTTTCTTTGCCAAACGGGATGGCCTTTGGTACTTCGTAGTAGTGGAGATCAATTAGGGGCTTACATTGAATACCAGCCAATCCCTATTCCACCTGCCCTGAGTGTAGCGGAGTGAAATCGAAGGGCTTTGACTATGCTCAGGAGGAATCAGCAGACACTGGGGAGCGCGAATCTCATCCGGTAAGCAGAGCCAAACGGGGGATCAAATATGATGGACAATCAATTAATTATTGGGATTGAAGACATATCGCAAGAAACGTTACAATAATATTAGAATCGTTTGATCTGAAATTTTTAAGAACTTTGAGGTTTTCTCTTATGAGCAACCCCCCCTTGCAAGTCCAAAATATCTCCTACCATTATGGTTCCTACCAAGCATTACAAGAAACCTCGTTCACAGTAAACAATGGCGAGATAGTAACTATAACAGGCTCAAATGGTGTTGGAAAAACTACTTTATTGGAGTGTCTCAGTGGCTTATTGCTCCCTTCAAGTGGGAAAGTCTTGGTTGATGGATATGACTTATATCAAAGAGAATGTTCTGCAAAAAGACGACTTTCGTTTCTACCTGATTTTCCACATTTTTACCAAGAACTCACAATCTGGGAACATATCCGTTTTGTTGCCTTAGCTCACAGTGTTGAGCAAGGATTCGAGAAACGAGCCGACATCTTACTCAACGAATTTGGTCTAACGGAAGCCAGGGACATGTACCCTCACGCCTTATCTAGAGGTATGCGCTTGAAGCTTGGTATCATACTTTGCTTAATTCGTCCGTTCAGTGTTCTCCTGATGGATGAACCCACATCGGTACTTGATCCTGCAGGGACTGCGATACTCTGCGAGAAGCTTTCCGGTCTCAGTGCTGCGGGAGCGGCCATCATTCTCTCAACTCACGATCTTTCGTTAGCAAATGTGTTAGGCGGGCGAATAGTCCAAATGCAAAGGGGGCACTTTGATCTCGGCTGACAGGCAATCTGTCTTGACGATTCGTTCCAAACAAGTCTTATCTAGTATTAATTACTGGCTTTCAATTGTTGGCTACGATATCCATGATCATTCTGCATTAACGCTTATTTATCTGTTCTACCTGATTGTGTTCTTTAGCGCCTGGACACTAGCCGTAATGTTTCTCGTATCCGATTTTATTGTAAACACACTGTCTCCATTTCTTGCTTCTCTGGGGATGGCATTTACAAATATTGTTCCTGCCATCGGCATGCTCCTGCTGGTGTTGTGGAGCTTATTTTCGATTTGTAAGGCTGCCAATCGGAGCCCGCTCGTTTTCTCGGAAAATGATGCCCACCTTCTATGTCAAACCCCTGCTGATCGCCGTTTTATAACATTGGCTTGGTTCTTTGGTGAATGGCCAAGTAAAGTGGCGCCTGTTTTAGCAATTGCGGCCACGGTTGGTTTTGCGCTTCTTGAACTTGATGTAAATAATGGAATAAAGATATTATCAGCAGGATACCTTGTTGCCGCAGCATTGAAGCCATTAAGCATCATTATTCCATTACACATTGGCCTATTTGCAGCAACCTGGGTAGTTGGAGTGTATCGGCTACAGCGGGATGTTAAGCGCATAAAGTTCATGCGATTACTCCGAATACTCGCTTTGATCTTGGTTGTTACCCTGTTCATGGTTACGTTTGGTAGTATCTTGTTCCCTTCTTTTTTCACTGGATTTCGCCCACTGCTTTCATTCCTAACATTTCCCTTTGATATAGCATTCTCTGAAGGTGTTTGGGGGCAGGGTCTTGCTGTATCAATTGGGCTGATGATCATCAGCCTAACATTGTTGCGGCAGATTTCAGACAAAGTAAATCTTAGCCGTGCTGCACAGGAGACACAACATTTTCAAGCCCAACGGGTAGCTTTAAGAATCGGTGATTTTGATCTTATTAGCGAAATGAAAGACCGTGAACGACTTGGATCAATGCATGTGCCAAGTAAGATTCCATCATTTCCCGGTTCCTGGATAATGACCTGGAAAGAATTTGTCCAGTCACAACGCACAATGACTATCTCGCGCCTCTGGTCTTGGGTAGTCATTTTCTTATTAACATTTACCGGGATTGTTGCCGGGGTAACTCTCCTGGATAGTTCTTCTTTTTTCCTTTTGATATTTTATTGGATGTTGCTTGTGGGCAAGCAAACCAGCGCAAGGTTTAAGAAGGATCTCGGTACCTGGTGGCTCCTATATTCTCTACCCCTCTCTCCAAGACGCATTATTCTTCATGATATAGTTCCCCCTGTCTCTGTGATTATATTTCTCACCTGGCTTGCCATGTGGATAAGCAGCAACCTGGGATTATATATCAGCCCAATCATTGTTTGTTCGGTTCCATTTGCCGTTGCAGGAATCTCTTTCGCATCTATTTTTGATATACTTCGTCAAAGTGATTCAAATAAGCTCCTGGAGGGACGAACGCCAGATTTTGGATTAGTCAGTTTGTTTCTGAGATTGACCTGTATAGCTGTTCCAATCTCAATTTACTTCTTGATAAACAAATTTTCTTTTCTCCCGGAGGTAGGTATACTTACGACTATCCTGGCAGGTGGTTCCTTAACAATCACTTTGCTCCGTCTCTCTGAGAAACAGTTTAAACGTATTGGTTGACGAAAATTGTAAATTCAGAAGGGACCAGCGAACACTGGGGAGCGCGAATCTCATCCAGTAAGCAGAGCCAAAAGGAAGATCAAACATAATGGATAATCCGTTAATAATTGGGGCAACACTGGCCGTACTGATTGGTGCCGCTCATTCATATCTCGGTGAACAATATATATTGGTTCGTCTCTTCCGCCGTTCCGATCTTCCCCAGCTGTTTGGCAGTGATACTTTCACAAAACAGACACTGCGTTTTGCATGGCACCTGACCACGATCGCCTGGATTGGGTTTGCTTCTGTAGTATTAATTGGAGTGGTCGTTCCTTCATCTGAGCAATTATCCGCCATTCTCAAAGCAATAAGCAGCACATTTTTTATAAGCTCAATTGTGACTTTGGTTACCTCAAAGGGGCGCCACTTTGCCTGGATCGTCTTTCTATCTATTTCATTTTTAGTTTGGATAGGTTCTTGATTGATAACTCCTTTCTGAAACCTCTGCCTGACCACTCAATGGCGCGGCCCTTCGTCTCCGCCGCGCTCCGATCAGGACAAATGCCCTAAAGGATGCTTCGCTAAGCTCATCAGATAGTGATAAATGCGGTTCCCTGAAAAGAAGGATAAAATACAGTTCATGAGTGAGAAACAAGCGAATAACCCCTTACACGGTATTACCCTGGAGCAGATAGTGAACAGCCTGGTTGATCATTATGGCTGGAATGAGTTGGGCAATCGGGTCAATATCCGCTGTTTTAATAGTGACCCATCAGTGAAATCCAGCCTGAAATTCCTGCGGAAGACGCCCTGGGCAAGGACGAAAGTCGAGGGGTTATATATTGCCACCCAGAAGAAAACAGGTAAGTGATGACTCAAGTTATTACGAATTAGTCGGGATGTACAAAATCTGCAAGCAGGTTAGGTAATTGTTAGGCGTTTAAAAAAATAAAACAGGAGTTACCTCAATTGATAAACAGGCTGCAAAATCGACAAGCAATATCAGGTTACCTCTTTGCCGTTGGCGCCACGGCTATCTGGTCTGGAAACTTTATCATTGCCCGCGGCCTTAACGAAAACATCCCTCCAATCAGCCTTGCCTTTTGGAGGTGGGTTGTTGCTGTGATTGTGTTTTTACCCTTTGGGTTGAAATCACTTATCGCCGAAAGGAATCTCCTCCTAAAAAGATTACCTTATCTCTCTGTTACTGCTTTATTGGGAATTACAATATTTAATACTTTGATCTACATTGCCGGTCAGACAACTACCGCTATCAATCTTTCCTTGATAGCAATCACATTTCCCTTCTTCATTGTCATTTTATCCCGCATAGTCTTTCGTGAATTGATAACTGTTAACAAGACAATCGGCATCATACTTGTGGTGATAGGTGTTGTCCTGTTGATTACAAAAGGCAATCTTTCCAGCCTTTTAAATATTACTTTTGCCATAGGTGATGTCTGGATGCTTGCTGGAGCTTTAATTTTCGCCATTTACAGTATCTTATTAAAACAAAAACCTGAAGAGTTAAGCATTTGGTCTTTCCAATTGAGCACATTTATTTTGGGGCTTATTTTTCTGCTCCCTTTTTTTATCTGGGAATTTTCAACAGTTCCTCCTGTTGAATTTACACCAAAGATTGTTTATTCAATTCTTTACCTAGGAATTTTTGCTTCGCTATCAGCTTTCGTTTTCTGGAATAAGGCAATCATGACTATCGGCCCTACAAAGGCGGGAATGATTTATTATACTTTGCCGCTTTTCAGTGGTTTTTTAGCTTACGTGTTTTTAAAAGAAGATATTAGTACAATACATTTTTATAGCGCGCTGCTCATTATGGCAGGCATTCTTATTGCTAATTATGAATCAAAAAAGTCTAACCTCCGCTAGGCACCAGGTAGGGCGGAGCAAATAAACAGAATAATCAAAAATGATGAATTAGGTAATGACTGCTCAATACCCTCCTCAAAACAAAACCCCCGGCGAAATCACGCGTATTGCGGCAGCATAAGGTTTAGAGTAAACCATCAACCTTAAGTGGTGGTTAACCGAAAGGTTCAGGATCTGCGACATCCAACTGTCTTCAGCGGGCTGTATCAGATGTCAAGTGCAATTATGGTTTCACCTTGAATAACTGGTAATAAAAAGAGGGGAAGGAGAAAAAATGGATATCCTAAATCAAGTTGTCAGGACAAGTCCACCTCTGCCTGTGCCAGATTCTTCCTACCTGAGTGGATTATTCACTGGCTGGGGAATCTGGATCGATCCAGCAGAAACTGCAGAGGATATCGATTTTTCAACGGAAGAATTGGATCTGGGTTTGATGCTCTCCGAAAGCGGGATAACCACCCGGCGATTAATATTGATCGGTACGATCTTTAGTGTCTTGGGACCGGGGACGATGACTCTCTCCTATTTCTTCCCTGAGGCAATGGTTTTTTTCATTCTCCTTGGGGTTCTTTTCCTGGGAATTGCTTTTTACCAGATGGCGCGTTTGTTTATCAATAAGGATCTGCGTCTGCGAATATTCCGGGAAGGATTCTCCCTCCGGCGCTGGGAGGAAACGATGGTTATCCGCTGGCAGGACGTGAATTCGGTCCTGGATAAATGGCAGAAGATGGTCATTCAGGGAATCATCCATATTCATATCCACCAGATCAAGATGACTCTCGAGGGGGGAAAAGAGTTGATCCTAGATCGCAGGCTGCAGGAGATTGAGCGGATCAGCCGCCAAATCCAAAATGCGGTCACCCAGGCCAGGTTCCCCGGGATTGTTGACCAGTTGAAGAAAGGGGAAACGATACCTTTTGGCTCGTTCTCTTTGAACCGACATGGCCTGGCCCACGGGAGAAAAAAGGCCCTTCCCTGGAAGGAGTTGAAGAAGCTCGAAGTTCGGCGCCATGGTGAGGTGTCCGTGAGTATCCACAAAACAGGTCAAAGGAAGTTGTCCTTTCCCTGGGTGACGGAAAAAGGAGCGAAAATTCCCAATCTCCAATTATTTATCCTCCTGGGTGATTGGTTCCTTGCTGCCGCAGCTCTAACCGAGGAACCGAGAAGTCAGGAATCTATTCCCCCGGAACCAACGCAGAAACAGGTGGCTGAATCGGAGTACATCTATTCTCTGGTTGTTCCTAAAAAATCTGCTGTGAAGGGAATGGAAATGATCCTCTACGTTGGCTCCACAAAATCTGAAAAGCGCCTGGTCCTGCCCATCCCACCGGGTGTGGAATCAGGCAAGCAGTATCGTTATCCTGGCTATGGGCCGGATGATCCGGCGAGCGGCAAACCAACAACCCTGCTGATTGAACTGCTGGTCGAAAAGGAAACCGCTTTTCAGAAGCACTTCAAGGACATTAAAATCACTAGTGGGTTTATCCTGATTCTGATGGGATTATTATGGTTGTCATTTTTTTCCGCCTGGAGTTTTCTCCCCAGGATAATCTTGGCATCCATAGTTGGTGGAACAGGCGGGGCAATGATGGCAGAAGGTAGAAGCCGCTTGGGATTAATCTGTGGCGTAATTGGCGGAGCGGTGAGCTTGTTGCTGCAGGAGGTTTACTACATTGTGAATTACTTGCAGTTCGGTAGAGTTAGTTTTTGGAATTACGAAACTGTTCTATTACTGATGGTCAGTTTGCTTCCGGGTATTGGTTTGTACTACCTTCTTTTCAAAAGGAAACGGTAAACGCTGTCTTTTATACCGGTATCACGGTTGCCTGGCTGAGTGGATCTGTCATACCGCTCTTTTAGCAATCGAACCCAGCGTAATTTCACTCAGGACCGCTAACGATTAGGATATCCGTTACCAGATTGATAGGAAGAAATCAGAAAACACCTCAAGGAGATGGAAAAAATGGATCCTCAAGAGCAAATCAATATCCAAGATACAACTCCAAGACCTTTCAAGGAGATTCCCGGTCTATGGCTGCAATTTACCCAGATGACTGAAGATTTTTTCAGACAGGAATTGAGATATGCAAGTCCATCGAATACACTATACAGCATATTAATCCTCTCCGGTATTGTCGCCATATTTTCATTAATCTCATCCCTGATTTCCGGTTTTCTGGAATATCCTGGTATCGCGGATACTATTGGGCAAACAGAATTTTATGCGCTGACAGGAGGAGTTTCATTTTTTACTATGTGCTGTGGATTCTTCTTCACCCCAGTAAGCTTTTTCTCCACAACGGCATAACTCTGCTCGGGGCAAGAATGCTGGGAGGGAAAGGTGAATTTTCAGCTCAGGCTTATCTGAGTTCACTATATTATGTCCCTTTGGTGATCCTGTCGTCGGTGGCATCGTTATTGGCGGGAATACCTTATGCTGGCACTTGCCTGGTAACAGTTATTGTTGTTGGTGTGTTAATTTTTCAACTCATGCTTTCAGTCAGGTCTTTAAAGATAGTCCATGATTTAAGTTCTGGTCGCGCATTTGCTGCCCTGCTATTAATTCCCGGCATATTCGTTCTGATAGGCCTATGTATAATTATCGTTTTAGCCTTGATGGGACCGGCAATAGGAAATGTTCTTTCTAATATAATTACAGAACTTGGAACTCCTGCTCCATAAGTTTCATATAGTCAAGATTTCCAAATGATAAGCAGCCTATAACCCCCGCC
>JBARSJ010000027.1:0-5076 GCA_049644685.1 Anaerolineales bacterium | reverse complement strand
AGCAGCACTAATCGTAAGGCAATTTTCTGGCTTTCATTCATACCTGAGATTATATTGTATTATCTTCTGAAATGAAACCACGGCTGAGGATCAATCAGAAAAAGGTATAATCATTTCATCCCCATTTATCAGTCTAAAGAGGAGCTAAATTGGATTTTGGATTATCAGAAGAGCATCACATGGTGCAGCGGATGGTCCGTGATTTTGCGGACAAAGAAGTTGCTCCCACTATCCAGGAGCAGGATCGTTTAGGGGAAATGGCCCCCCATGTGATTCCCCGCATGGCTGAATTGGGAATCCTCGGCATCAGCATCCCGGTAAAATACGGCGGACAGGGAATGGACTATATATCCCTCGGACTTGCCTGTGAAGAACTGGAAGCTGTGGACACATCTCTGCGGGTTGTGCTCTCGGTTCATAATGGATTAACCTGCTTAACTTTGCTGCAGTGGGGAACTGAAGAGCAGAAAAATAAATGCCTGGTTCCGCTGGCTAAAGGGGAAAAAATTGGCTGCGGCGCGTTCACTGAATCTGGTGCCGGTTCAGATTTTGCCCATATCCAGGCAACTGGGAAAATTGATGGCAGCTGTTATATCCTGAACGGGGAAAAAATGTGGATATCCCTGGCATCTGTGGCTGATTACGCGGTTGTTACCGTCCGCACAAATCCAAAAGCCAGCCAGGCTTATCAAGGTTTATCTACCTTCCTGGTAGACTTGAATTCCCCCGGGATCTCCAGGGGTGATCTCCATGGAAAGCTGGGCGTCCGGGCTGGATCCACCGGCTGGATTGCCTTTCAGGATGTGCGTGTACCTGCGGAAAACATGATTGGCGGGGAAGGAGAAGGGTTTAAAGTAACCATGTCCTCTTTTGACAGCGGCCGCTACACGGTTGCAGCCGGCGCAACCGGTTTGATTGGGGCAGCTCTGGACGCCAGTAGAGCTTATGCAGATCAGCGGAAGGTTTTCGGAGAAAAAATCAGTGATCTGCAGCTCATCCAGGCGAAAATCGCCCGCATGGCATTAGACTACCAGGCTGCCAGACTTCTGTACCTCAAGGCCGGATGGATGAAAAATAAGGGACTGCGCAATACCAGAGAAACGTCGGCTGCGAAATGGTATGCGACAGAAGCATCCTTCAAGGCGGCTTCTGAAGCGGTCCAGATCCACGGCGCCTACGGATTCAGCGATGAATATCCGGTAGAACGCTACCTGAGGAACTCCAAAGGTGCCATGATTTACGAAGGAAGCAATGAAATCCAATCCCTGATCCAGGCAGATTATGCGCTGGAGCGGCGCCAGGATAAGAAACTCCGTAAAGAATGTCCACCCTATGACCAAGAATCCTGGACCTGAAAACAGCTCCGGGATTAAATAACCATCATTCAAGTTCCAATCAACAAGGAGGGTAGGAGTGTGAAAATTATTGTCTGTGTGAAGCAGGTCCCGGATACGGCAGCCACCATGGCTGTTGAAAACGGGAATATCAGCTGGGGTGATGCCCCATTGATAATCAATCCCTGGGATGAATTTGCTGTGGAGGCTGCTCTGAATCTGGTTGCCGATCAGGGAGGAGAAGTAACCGCCCTCTGTCTCGGCAAGGAAGAGGAAACAGAAGCTATCAAACACGCTCTGGCCATGGGTGCAGATGCTGCTGTTATGGTCTCAGATCCAGCTCTGAAAGGATCCGATAATGTGGCTGCATCCAAAGTCCTTTCCGCGGCTATTACAAAAATCGGAGAGGTGGATCTAGTGCTCTTTGGTCAGCAGTCAGTAGACACTGATACCGGTCTGCTTCCGGTTCAGGTTGCCCGGCTCTTAAAATGGCCTTCTCTGACTCTGGTCTCCAAATTTAAGGAAGTTACTCCCGCGGAGGGCAGCCTTCAGGTTGTCCGCTCCATGGAAGAGGGAAATCAAATAATCAAGAGCCGAATGCCTGCTGTGATAAGCGTCACAAAAGATTATGGTGAACCACGTTATCCTTCGTTTATGGGCATACGCAAAGCATCCAAAGCTGAATTTCCGGTCTGGACCCTGTCAGATTTGGGCATTGATCCTCCTTCATCCTCAATCTCCTGGCCTGAGGTTAATGAACCGCTTGAACAAGAAATCGTTACCGAGATTATCGACGGGGATACAGCGGAAGAGAAAGCCAAAATCCTGGTTGAAAAATTAATTGCCGAGAAGGTGCTCTAATGACAAAAAAAATACTCACCTACATTGATCATTTTCAGGGAAAAGTGCAGTCCTCATCCTGGGAAGCTCTGGGATTAGCTGCCAAAATTGCTGCTGACAGCGGTGGAGAAGCAGCTGCTTTGATCCTGGGAGAGGGGGTAAATGAGCTGGCTGAACAAGCTTTTCATTATGGCGCCAACCAGGTTTTCCTGGCAGATCATGCTATCCTGAAAGATTTCCGCCCTGAACCGCTGGCGGAATTAATCGCTGCAGCTGCCGGGGAATATCAGCCGGACGTGATGATTTTCCCCACTACTACTCGCGGAAGAACCCTGGCCGGTATGGCAGCAGTTGACCTGGAATCTGGTGTAATGGTGGATGTCATTGACCTGGATTGGGGAGGAGATAAGATCACAGCAACCCGGCCCATCTATGGCGGGAAATTATTAGCCAAATTGAACTGCAGCACCAGCCCGGAGATTATCACAATCCGGACCAGGGCATTCGACAAACCGGAACCGGATACCGGAAAATCAGGATCAATAACTAATCTGGAAGTATCCCTCGACCCCGCGGATCAAGCTACAACTGTTTTGGATCTTGAGGAAAAAGCTTCCGGAGTCAGCCTGACAGACGCCAGCGTGATAGTTACTGGGGGACGGGGCACTGCTATTAATCCTGCTCTCACCCCGCCTGATGATCTGGATGAAGAAGGTGCAGAGATCTGGAAGGCGGAGCAAGGATTTGATCTGATTCAAAATCTGGCAGATGTTCTCGGCGCGGCAGTTGGCGCCAGCCGGGCTGCAGTAGACGCCGGATATATTGAGTACGATCATCAAGTCGGTCAAACCGGCAAGGTGGTCTCGCCGGACCTGTATATTGCCTGCGGAATATCCGGGGCTATTCAGCACCTGGCGGGAATGCGCAGCAGCAAGGTTATTGTTGCCATCAATAAGGACTCTGACGCACCAATCTTTAACTTTGCCCGCTTTGGCTTGGTAGGTGATATGCACGAGATCCTACCCCCTCTGACAGCTGGATTAAAGGCGTATCTGGAAGGGTAATGTAAATTTTTCTGGAAACGGTATCCTTGAAGGATACCGTTTCCTTATTAAATGATAAGGGGCTGTCCCAAAAGTCATTGGCACAGCCCCTGAAAATTTAATATAATGGGGGACATGAAAGAACAACAATTCAAACCCTACACACCGAAACAAGCCATGCTGATGCCCGCCAATCTGGATGAGATGATCCCGGAAGGACACCTGGTACGCGTGGTAGATGAAATGATCGATCGACTGGATATCGCTCCCTTGAAGCGGCAATACAAAGGGGGAGGAACCAGCGCCTATCACCCCCGGATGCTGCTGAAGGTACTGGTCTATGCCTACACTCAGCAAAGCTTTTCATCCCGGAAGATAGCCAAAGCCCTGAGAGAAAACATTCATTATATGTGGTTGAGCGGGATGAGCCAGCCGGATCACAGAACAATCAACCGCTTTCGGGGAGTGGTGATGAAAGAGGTGGTGGAGGAAGTATTCTATGGGATCGTGGAACAGCTGTTTGAACTGGGATATGTTGATCTAGAGAAATACTTTGTGGATGGGACCAAGATTGAGGCCAATGCCAACCGCTACAGCTTTGTATGGCGGAAGAGCACGGATAAATACAAGGCCAATCTGCAGGAGAAGGTCAGAAAACTGCTGGATGACATTGAGGAAATCGAGGCAGAGGAAGAAGAAAGATACGGAGACAAAGATTATCCAGAGGTTGGAGAAGGAAAGACAATTGATCTGGAAGCCTTACAAAAAGCAGCTGACAAAATCAGCGAGAAATTGAGAAAAGACCCCAAGAACAAAAAGCTGAAGAAAGCCAAGCGGGATCTGGAACAGGACTTCATGCCCCGCGAGGAAAAGTATGAGAAGTACGAGGAAACGCTGGGGGATCGGAACAGCTTCTCAAAGACGGATAAAGACGCCACTTTCATGAGGATGAAAGAAGACCATATGAGAAATGGGCAGTTGAAACCAGGCTACAACATCCAGATGGGAACAGAGAATCAATTTATCACTGGCTTCAGCATTCACCAGAATCCAGGGGACACCAGCTGTTTGAAAGACCATTTGGAACAAAGAAAACGCTGGCTGGGAGAACATCCGCAGGTTTTGATCGCGGACGCAGGCTACGGCAGTGAAGAAAATTATGATTACCTGAAAGACAGGAACATCACCGCTTATGTGAAATACAACTTATTTCATTATGAACAGAAGAAGCGGTATCAAAAGAAAAAAGCCTACCGGCAGGAAAACTTTACCTACCTGCAGGAGAAAGATCAATATCTCTGTCCCCAGGGAAAAGTTCTTTCCTATCAATTTACAAAAGATGTCACCAGTTACAATAGATATCAATCTGTGCGCAGGGTTTATGAATGCTTGGACTGTTCTGGTTGTCCTGTGAAATCAGACTGCACAAAGTCAAAATTCAATCGCAGAATTTACATTGGCGTTGAGCTGTTGGAGATGAGGAAACGGGCCCGGGAACTGCTTACCTCTCCTGAAGGAGTGAAGATGCGGTCTCAAAGGCCGATTGAAGTGGAAGCTGTTTACGGCAGGTTGAAACATAATTGGGGGTTTCGGAGGTTTTTGCTTAGGGGAGTTGAAAAAGTGAAAATTGAGTGGGGTTTGCTCAATATTGCTCACAATATTGCCAAAGTGGCCGTTCAATAACGGTCACTTTTTTTCTTCTTTTTGAAAACACATCCTTTTTCCTCAAATTTCATCCATTAAACTGAAAAGGGGCTGACTTTTCAGACAGCCCCCTTTTTTTATTACTATGTTCCACTACTTGTATTCTTCAAGGGGTTGCTAAATCAGGATTCTTTCTCCCCTGATCCCCTCATTTT
>JBARSJ010000026.1:0-1580 GCA_049644685.1 Anaerolineales bacterium | reverse complement strand
GGTATAACCTCCGATAAAAGAAGCCAGGTGGATCGAAAATCCTGTAACCCAGCTTGCAGTCCCTTTTTTAGGGCGGGTTCATGTATCAAGAATTGTTTTAGCAGTAAACTAACCATCAGCTTCTCTGTGTCAACCAGAGAAAACGGCCTCCGGGAAAGCATGGTTGTATCGACACCCCACGAGTTTTTTTTACCCAATGTGTTTTGATGACAGGAGATCGCAATGCGTGTTTTCATGACAGGCGGGACCGGCTTTGTGGGCACGGCCCTGAGCCGGCAGCTTGTGGCACAAGGCTATCAGGTGAGTATTCTTACCCGGAATGTTTCAAAAGATCGCACACTGCCGCACGGACTTAATCTCATCCAGGGCGATCCTACGAAAAAGGGTCCCTGGCAGGACCAGGCCGCCGGGTACGATGTCTGTATAAACTTAGCCGGGGCCTCCATCTTCAGGCGCTGGAACAAAAAAGCGAAAACGCTGATGCGGGAAAGCCGCCTCCAGACAACTAGGAACCTGGTCGCCGCCCTTGCAGTGCGGAAAGGTAGGGATACTGTACTTCTCTCCTCCTCCGAAGTCGGATATTACGGATTCCATGAAAATGAAATTCTGGATGAAGGGAGCCCACCCGGGGATGATTATCTCGCGAACCTTGCAAGGGACTGGGAGAAAGAAGCGCTCCGTGCCGAACAGTACGGTGTGCGGGTGCTTATCTGCCGGTTCGGAATTGTCCTGGGACGAGGCGGCGGGGCCTTGGGCCAGGTGGTGCCCCTCTTCCGGAAGGGACTGGGCAGCGCCCTGGGGAGTGGCAACCAATGGTTTTCCTGGATTCACGAACAGGACCTGGTGAATATCTTCCCCTTTTTGATCGAGCAAAAAGACCTTTCCGGGCCCATTAACCTTACGGCCCGCGAACCGGTCACCAACACGGCTTTTACAAAGGCCCTTGGCAGGGCACTGGGGATGCCGACTTTCCTGCCCGCGGTTCCGGGGTTTGTCCTGAAAATGGTCAAAGGGGAATTCGGAACGTTCCTATTAAATGGCCAGCGGATCATCCCTAAAAGACTCATCGATGCCGGGTTTCGTTTCCAGTTCCCTGCTATACAGGAGGCCCTCGACGGTCTCCTAAAATGAATGATAAGACCTTCCTTTTTCGTGTCAATAAAAAATACATCTCAACATATAGCATGTCGGGATTGGGGGATCGCGGCTGGGGTTTTGAGTGTTCAGAAAAAGTGATGATTGGGGTCTTCCAAGCTGATATGGTAGAGGCAATTGCCTTTAATTGACTAAGGCTGGATAAACCGGTCCACTGGATCACAAGGCCTTTTTAAAATTATGAGCACAAAGCTCAAGGGGATAATCCGGATCGCAGTAGACCCTATAGTTGAATTTCAGGATCGTATAAAAGTGAGTCACCTCAGAGATGGCGGTTTATTGATTTCTTCCGCATTGGCGCAATTAATCAACAACGGGGTAAAGATAATCCCTCCAAAGGCGGGTAAACCTCGGAGGGTGGGACCTGAGAATCCCTGGCCCAGACCGATTACCAGTGCGGTATACTCAGAAAATCAGGTTTAGAA
>JBARSJ010000025.1:0-7176 GCA_049644685.1 Anaerolineales bacterium | reverse complement strand
CTTCATCCAATATCAGCATACTGGGATCAGTCACAATAGCTCGGGCGATAGTGAGAAGCTGCTTCTGTCCCTGTGAGATGTTGGAGGCTTCCTCGTTTAGTACCAGGTCATAACCATCACTGAGGGTACGCACAAAGTGATCCACGTGGGCAGCTTTGGCAGCCCGGATTACTTCCTCATCAGTCGCTCCGGGACGACCGTAGCGGATATTTTCCATGATGGAATCGTTGTAAAGCCAGGTATCCTGGAGCACCATTCCGAATAGGCAGCGTAGATCTTCTCGTTTGTATTCCTTGACGTTATTTCCATCCACCAGGATAGCTCCATCATTCACATCATAAAAACGCATCAGTAGTTTCACCATGGTGGTTTTACCTGCGCCCGTCGGACCAACCAGGGCAATCTTCTGTCCTGGTTGCACATTCGCGGAGAAATCATTGATGATCATCTTTTCCGGATCATAACCAAACTGGACGTTTTTAAATTCAACATGACCCTTGATCTCGTCAGGGATAACCGGGTTCTCAACCTCAGCAACTTCCTCTTTCTCATCCAGGAACTCAAATACCCGCTCAGCGGCTGCAGCGGTTTGCTGCAGCACATTGGAGATATTGGCAATCTGGGTGATCGGCTGAGTAAACGAGCGCACATACTGGATAAAGGCCTGGATATCGCCCACCGTGATGGCGTTTTGAATAGCCAGGTAACCACCCAGGATGGCAATCCCTACATAACCCAAATTGCCTACAAAACGCATCACCGGCATCATTAATCCAGAAAGGAATTGCGATTTCCAGGCAGAGCTGTAAAGCGTATCATTATAACCTTCAAATTTTTCAACGCTTTCTGCTTCACCGTTAAAGGCTTTCATGACCAGGTGGCCGCCAAACATCTCCTCAACATGGCCATTAACATGGCCAAGATACTCCTGCTGTTGGGTGAAATATTTTTGGGATTGGCGAACAATCAAGATGACAATCACCATAGAAAGGGGGATTATCGTTAAAGCCACCAGGGTCATTTGCCAGCTGATGGTCAGCATCATGATCAAGACACCCACAACTGATACTACAGAGGTGATGATCTGGGATAAGCTCTGGTTCAGGGTCTGGTTGACAGTGTCAACATCGTTGGTGATCCTCGAAAGAACCTCTCCCTGGCTGGTATTGTCAAAATACTTAAAGGGCATCCTGTTGATTTTTTCAGCGATATCTTTACGGAAGCGGTAAGTAATATCCATGGAAATTCCGGACATAATCCAGCCCTGGATATAACTGAATATCGCTGAGGCAAGATATAAACCGATCGTGGTCAAGATGATCCGGCCAATAAAATCGAAATCGATCCCACTCCCGGTTCCGGCAATCATTTCCAGCACACCTTCGAAAAGCCTGGTAGTTGCCCGACCCAGTATTTTGGGACCGATAATTGTGAAAACAGTCGAAGCTATGGCAAATAGCATCACAACCAGAATTGCGATTTTATAGCTGCCCAGATAATCCAGCAGTTTGGACATGGTGCCTTTAAAATCGCGGGCTTTATCCCCTTTCATCATCGCCCCCATATGGCCTCCAGGACCTCCCCGTCTCATTGGTCCACCGGATTTTCTTTGTTGTGTTGCAGATGCTCTTCCTTGCATTGTCATTGCAGTTCCTCCTTGCTCAACTGCGAGGAAGCTATTTCCTGATAGGTCTCGCAGGTTTTCATCAATTCTAAATGGCTTCCTTTGCCAACCACTCTTCCTTCATCAAGCACAATAATTTGGTCTGCGTTTTTAACTGTTGCCACACGCTGGGTAACGATCAGAACAGTGCTGTCGCCAGTTTTCTGCTTAAGTTCCCGGCGAAGTGTGGAATCGGTTTTAAAATCAAGGGCAGAAAAACTGTCATCAAAGATATAAATTGGTGGTTTCTTCACTAATGCCCGGGCAATAGCCAGGCGCTGTTTCTGACCACCGGAGACATTCGTTCCTCCCTGGGATATATCTGCGTCAAATCCTTCTTCGTTGGCGAAGATGAATTCACTGGCTTGCGCGATTTCAACAGATTCCCGCAATACATCTTCTGAAGCATCCTTATCAGCATAAAGCAGATTGCTTCCAATCGTTCCTGTGAATAAGGTGCCTTTCTGAGGTACAAAACCGATCTGGTTCCTCAAATCACTCTGATTAACTTCCCGGATATCAATGCCATCCAGTAATATGCTGCCCTGCGTAACATCATAAAAGCGGGGTATCAGGTTGATTAGCGTTGATTTACCGCAGCCAGTAGATCCGATAAAAGCAGTCGTCTCTCCCGGCCGGGCAGTAAAGCTGATATCCTGGACCACATCATCCAGTGCATCTGGATAACGGAAAGATACATCCCGGAATTCGATCTCTCCCCAGAAAGGAACCGCGAATTTCTTAGGTTGTTTCGGATCCTTGATATCAATCTCGGTTTCAAGCACATCGGCAATCCTATCTCCTGACACGGCAGCCCGGGGCAGGAAAATAAACATCATTGACATCATCAGGAAAGCAAATACTATTTGCATGGCATACTGCATAAATGCCATCATGTCTCCCACCTGCATGGTGGATTCCGCAACCTGGTGGGAGCCGACCCAGATGATTGCCAGGGAAAGTCCATTCATGATCAACATCATCAATGGCATCATGGTTACCATCACCCGGGCAACAAACAATCCTGTATCAGTAAGATCCCGATTTGCTTTATCAAAACGTTCTAACTCATCATTCTGTTTGTTAAATGCCCGGATAACCATCATGCCTGAAAGATTTTCGCGGGTAACCAGGTTTATACGGTCAATTAAATTTTGCATTAATTTGAATTTTGGTACAGCTACGATGAATACTATTACGATCAACCCAACCAAAACCAATACTGCCAAAGCAATCAGCCACCACATATTGGCGCTCTTATCAATGGCCCGGATGACACCTCCCACGCCGATGATCGGGGCGAATAAAACCATGCGCATGAACATAAAGATCACAGTTTGGATCTGGGTGATATCGTTGGTAGATCTTGTAATTAACGAAGCCGTTGAAAATTTATCAAATTCAGCACTGGTAAAGCTTTCCACTTTCTTAAATACCTCTTTACGGATATCCCGGGCTGCACCCGCTGCCGTCTTGGAGGCTAAATAGCCTACAGCAACGGTGGCTACGCCGCCAAGTAGGGAAACAAGAAGCATTGTGCCCCCTATACGCAGGATATAATCCCGCTGGATCTTAGCAGCGTCCATGCCAAGGGCTTCATATTCTGCCTTGACAGCTCCTACTGCCATCTGGTTAATCATGCTTTCCCCTAGAGATGAAAATGCCTTATCCATAGTGTCTGCTATCGCAGTCCGTTGGGATGCAGGCATCATGGCCAGAGCCTGGAAGACATCCATACCGGCTGGTATTCGGGAGGGATCAAATTCAAACCCTTCTCCTAGCATACCCGCCCGGGAAGGATCATCTATCATTTGTTGAATACCAGTAACTGCCACCAAAGCCTTTCCCAGTACCAGGTTCAACGATTGTTCCTGATCTTGATCCAGTTCTTGAATGACATAAATCGCCTGGTCTTCAAGTACCGGGAATTCCTCCAAATATTCATCAGCCTCAGGAGAATCCGGGCTTATCAGTTGAAAAGCCCCTTCAACCAGCTCGAGGTCTTCTTCTGCCACAAACAGGGTTAATTTATCGAATTCACTCTGGCGGATAGCTGCTGGCAAAGCATTCTCAACACCGTTCTGCTGAATGCCGTTGTTGACGATCCTGGATAGATAATCCGGCAGAGCCAGGTCAGCATTTGCCTGCACAAACAGCAATGTGATAGACAAAAGGATCATAAGAGTATATGGTTTTAAGTATTTGCTCAGTCGTCGCATAATGATGATGCTCCTCTTAAATAAAAATTCGTTTTGTTATTCAATCGGACCTTCAAGTTGATTGGCTTTAATTATCATGAGATCGAGCGCCCCCTTTATCAATTCTTTCTCTTCCCGGGATAGAATCTCAACCAAATCATCCAGCCAACCCTGACGGGCTCGGACACCTTCATCCAGCACATTGTGTCCCTTCTCAGTTAAAACAATTTGTTTTACTCGCCGGTCGGTTGGATCCTCTGTGCGTAAGATTAATTCCTGCTGCACCAGGCGCTCCAGCATCTGACTGGATGCAGCGCTGGTGACGCCCAGGTGATCCCCCAGGTCAGTAACCCCGGCGCAGCCCTTTTTGCTGAGATGGAACAGGGTGCCAATCATCGACATGGACAACCCGTTTTCCCGGGCAAAGTGGATGAATCTGCGCAGGGAGCGGTGCATAAAAATATCTATCCATTGCTGAAATGTAGCTATAAATGGATCCTTATTCATCATACTTCACCTCTCTAAATAATTAAGCGGACTAAATTATATAGCTTTCTTAGGGAATTTACAAGGGGAAAACTTATCAAGGATTGGGCTCGCTCATCTTTATCTTTAAGATAACCAGAAACCGCTCAATATCCTCCGTTGGCGGTTTCAGGTATTACTGCAGCAGGTTCGGGGACTGTTCTGTTTAACTAATCCAGGTAATTAACTCCTGTCAGCTTTTCCGAGACGTCCCACAGCTGGAGAGCATCTTCTAGATTGTGCGAGGCTTCATTTGATAATACAACAACCGGGTATCCAGATCGTTCCTTAGAGCCATCCGGGCCAAAATATTGTCCCCCACTTACCGATGAATCCACCGCAGCCCGTATGCCGGGCAAAGCGCCCATAGCAGCACTCTGAAGCATCAATCCCATCAGCGGTTGTAATATATTTAAACGCCAGCGCTTAAATATATGTTCCGCTAAATTAGTATTTGAAATTCCCGGATGAGCAGCCAGGGCTATTGTATCAACCTCTATTTCATTAAATCGACGCTGCAGCTCATATGTAAAAAGCAGATTCGCCAATTTAGAGCGCCCGTATGCTTTTTGTGCTGAATATCCTTCGCCATTTTCATACATTAAATTGGAAAAATCCATCTCGTCAAAATGGTGAGCGTTGCTGCTGATATTGACCACTCGGGTTCCAGGTGTTTTAAGCAGCAAGTCAATCAAAAGTCCGGTCAGCGCAAAGTGCCCCAGGTGATTAGTGCCAAATTGCCTTTCAAAACCATCACTGGTTTTACCATAAGGCACCATCATGATCCCGGCATTATTCAACAAGACATCTAATCGGTCATATTTTGTTTTGAACGTTTCCGTAAACTCGTGGATGGATTTCAAGCTGGCCAAATCAAGCTTCAATATCTCAGCATTGATTTCAGGGATATCAGATTGAATTTGGCTTAAGGCAGATTGCGCTTTATCCAGATTGCGGCTGGCCAGGATGATTTGCGCTCCCTTACGGGCGAATTCCTTAGCAGCTTCGTATCCAATACCGCTGTTTGCTCCTGTAATGATAATCACTTTCCCGGTCAGGTCTGGGATGTTTTCTGTAGTCCACTTCTCACTCATTTATTTTTCTCCTAAAGACCCGGAAATTAAGCTTTCTTATCCTGGATCAAAGCCAGCAAGGAAATAAACCAGACGTGCAGGATGGTACCTGGGTCATGAGTAATACTTCGAGATTGATTCCCTTTTCCCCAGGATGGCATGGGCCCTTTCCAATTCCAGTGGGATATTAATTTCCTGGGGGCATTTATCCAGGCATTCCCCACAGATGACACACAGGGATCCATTGCCGTTGGGATTCTCCTTATCCAGTTTTTCCTTGGTGCCGGCTAACTTGTTATATCCCCTGCGGACCTGGAAGCGTCTGATACGGCTTTGCTCCAGGTACATATTATTCAGAATGGCAAAATTATGAGGAATATTGACTCCTTCAGGGCAGGGTAAGCAGTATTCACAACCAGTGCACGGCACAAGGATTTTCTCACGATAGATCTCTGCCAGCCTGGTGATCACATCTTCTTCTTCCTGATTCAGGGAGTTTATCCCAGAGCGTTCCGCGCTATGGCAATTTTCCTCAACCATCTGCTTGTTTCCCATACCGCTCAACACAGTAGCAACCTCTGGGCGGTTCCAAAGAAACTGCAAAGCCCAATCAACTGGTGTGCGCTCCTGAGCGGCCAAGTTCATTACTTCAATTGCTTCAGCTGGTGGGTTGGCCAGGGTGCCTCCCTTAACTGGCTCCATCACAACCACTGCGATGCCTTTACTATGGGCATACTCCAAGCCAGCGGTGGTTGCCTGGATAGCAGTATCCATATAGTTGTACTGGATCTGGGCCATGTCCCAATTATAGTAATCAATGATCTCTTTAAAAACGGGATAGGTGTCGTGAAAGGAAAATCCAATATGGCGGATGCGACCCTGCCGCTGAGCTTGCTCCATCTTTTCGATCAGTCCCAATCGTTTCACTTTCTCAAAGGTCCCTGCATTTAAGGAATGAAGAAGATAAATATCCAGGTAATCAGTCTGAAGTTTTTCCAACTGGGAGTTTAAGAAGCGGTCAAAATCTTCAGTTTTCCTCACCACAGGAACAGGCAGCTTGGTCACCAGGTGAACTTTCTCCCGATAGCCATCTTGTAATGTCTGACCAACTATTCTTTCACTTTCTCCCAGATGATAGGGCCAGGCGGTATCGATATAATTTATCCCCCGGTCAATGCCATAGCGGATTATGCGTTTTGATTCTTCTAAATCCGCTCCCATCAAGCTGAATCTGCGTGACGGCAGGCGCATGCAGCCAAAGCCCAGCGCTGATACCTTCCAATCCAAAGATCCCATTTTGCGATACTGCATTGTCGATGATCTCCTCTTTTAATATTGCGTAATTATAGCAGGTCCCCGCCCTGGTGTGAAAATCCCACAAGGAAATCCCCTCTTCTCCCTGGCAGAATCACTTATTAAAACAAGAACCCGCTCAACTTCGTTTGTTGGCGGTTCCTTTTTATCCTGCAGCGGGGCCAGGATTTAAGAGCGAGAGTGCTATCAACCCGCGCTCGCTCAATCCCGGAGCCTGAGCGCCGGGGCGAACCGGAGATCTTCTTATAACAAAAGACGCCCTGATGAGCGTCTTTTTTTTGAGTAGCGGGGCCAGGATTCGAACCTGGGACCTCCGGGTTATGAGCCCGACGAGCTGCCACTGCTCTACCCCGCGTTAATTGTAGGTTGCCGATTATAGCATGGGGGTATATCTCAGTCAAGG
>JBARSJ010000024.1:0-2777 GCA_049644685.1 Anaerolineales bacterium | reverse complement strand
CTTTGACGGCTTTCTTTAAATCAATGTTACTAATGGCAATGATTCTCACATCAATTTGGATAGGCTTGTTGCCCCCAACTCGATCAATTTCCCTTTCTTGAAGGACCCTTAAAAGTTTGGCTTGAAGGGGCATTGCCATCTCACTTATCTCATCCAACAGGATTGTGCCATAGTTGCCCAATTCAAATTTGCCTGTTTTTCTACTCTCAGCGCCGGTGAAGGATCCTTTTTCATGACCGAACAGCTCACTTTCTGCCAGGCTTTCAGGCAAAGCGGCGCAGTTTACTGCAACATAAGGTCTTTCACTCCTCTCGCTATTTTGATGAATAAACGATGCCAGTAATTCCTTCCCTGTGCCGCTTTCACCCAGGATAAGGACTGTGGCATTACTGGGCGCAACATCTTTGGCCAGGTTCGAAATCTTGATCAACTCGGAATCCTGGGTGATGATCTTCTTGGCTCCTGAAAGCCTGCATGAATGAACATCCAGCGACTTACCATGGGGTTGTCTATCAGCAGTTTTGCAGGCTTTCCTGACCGCTGCTTCAAGGGTTTCAGAAGAGAAAGGTTTAAGGATGTAATCTGAAGCTCCTTCCTTCATAGCCTCCACGGCCTTGTTGATAGTTCCGAAAGCAGTTATCATTATTACCGGGACCTGTGGAGAAATACTTTTTATCCCCTCTAAGACTTCCATGCCGGTCATTTCCGGCATCTTCATGTCTGTGATGACAATGTTGAAATCCTTTTTTTTGAACTTCGATAGACCTTCAGGGCCATTGGAGGCGGTTTCAACTGAATATCCACTGCGGCTCAATGCGTGGGTGAGTGCTACCCTCATTTCCGGTTCATCGTCTACGACTAATATCGACTGTTCCTGCATCCTGGTTCACTCCATGATTCGAGCTGGTACAATTTTGAGATTATATTTCTACTAATGGCAAAGTGACAATACACACTGCACCATCTTTTTTTGAATTTCTGATATCGATACTGCCGCCATGTAGCTTTATGATGTTGTGGACAATTGCCAGGCCCAGGCCCGTACCTCTTGTTTTTGTAGTAAAGAAGGGATCGAAAATCCTTGGCATAACTGCTTTAGATATGCCTGTACCAGTATCCATAAACTTAATCTCAGCGAAATCAGGGCCATTTTGCGCACACTCAATTTTTTTGGTGGAAATCATCAGTTTTCCGTCACCGGGCATGGACTGAACTGCATTTAAAATGAGATTTAGATACATCTGTTTCAACAATTCTGAATCACCCAGGACCATGAGCGGTTCAGGATGATAACTCGTAATAACTTCAATATGCTCGTTAGATTGAATTACATGGTCTGAGAAAAAGAGAGAGTCTTTCAGGGGATCGTGGAGATCGGAAATCCGGAAGCCTCCTTTTTGTTCAGGACGCATAAAAAGCAGAAGGTTCGATATGATGCTGTTAATGCTTTTCACACAGGATGAAATGTGTTCCGAAAGTAATTTTGGTTCTTCAAAGTCTTCCAGATCTTTCTTCAGGGTGGATGCAAAAAGTTCAATGCTACCCAATGGGTTGCGAATCTCATGAGCAATTTTAACTGCCATCTCCCCCATAGCAGTCAGGCGACCAGAGCGGCTTGCCTGTTCCTCCAGCTTTTTCATTTGAGTAATATTCTGGAGTGTAAGAACAAGCCCTGTCTTCTGACCTTGCGGTGCTGCTAAAGGCGAAATAGACAGGCTAATATGAACAAGATCTTCCCCCTTGCGGTAGATTTCTGTCTCATATTCTGTGTTTTCCAGAACAGCACCAAGGGATCCAAAGTCTAATTGTATATTTTGGAAGAAATTGAGATCAAAAATTTTATCGAGCTTTTTGCCCAGGACTCTTTTCGATGCCAGACCGGTTATGTTTTCTGCTGCACGATTAAAGGTTGTGATTTTTCCTTTTAGATTTACAACAACTACTCCGGTGGTTACACTTTCAAGAATATTATGGAGGTGATTTTTAACCTCCTCCTTTTCGTTCAGGTTCTTTTCCAAGACTTCATTTTTGTTTCTTAATTCGATTTTTAGCTCTTTTACTCTCTGTTCCAGATGCTTGTAGTGTTTCTCAAACCTTGAGGCTGCTCCGTTAAAGGAGTCAATAGCCATTCCTAAGAGGTGGGCTTCTTCAATATTTTCATTTTTCTGAAAATTTAAATGTTCCATACGCGTGTTGTAGTTTTTAAAGCTACGTCAAATTGACATGGCCAGAGTTGCCTGGTTTGAACTTAATTCCCTTTCGCTCCGTACCGCCATGGCGGGAGAATGTGAATTATGGAATATTGGAATAATGGGTTTAGTTAGGGTTGCGTGGTATTCGCCTCTGGCGGACGCGTTGGGGGTTTAATGCGGAAGTAAATCCTAACCCGTAACACGTAACCCGAAACTCTAAATAAGATGATCACGACTAATAATCATGGCAAGAACTATGCCATTACGTTCAGGTAAAAATAGGGTGGTAATTCAAGGGTTTCCGGGTGAAAAACAAGAAAGGCGGGGACATATGCAATGATTCTGTCAAATCTTAATTATTTCGTGTCAGGTATTTGACACCACAGGACAATTAAATGCTGCGGTTTGGTTACATAGAGACTTCTTTTAATTCTTCCAAATGGTGCCTTTTTATCTTTTCAACAAGAGTTGTCCTGTTGAGTTTGAGAAGCCTGGCAGCCTTGTTTTTTATCCATTCGGTCTTTTCCAGAGATTGGAGTATAAGGGCTTTTTCAAATTCGCTCACAGCGGTGTTCAAGCATATCC
>JBARSJ010000023.1:0-2432 GCA_049644685.1 Anaerolineales bacterium | reverse complement strand
TTTGCTCGTTAATAATAATCTGCCTGTTTAGAGTTGTTTCCTAGAGTTATTGTTCCTATCAATGCAATTGCACCAATAAACTCTGCAAAGAGACAACGCCCTTAAGAGTTCAGCCGCAATTATTTTGCTTTTCACTTGGCATGCTCACAGCTGAGTATCAATATACATAGGTGCCAAAAATAATTATGAACAATAATACCAACAAACAAGTTACATAGAACATGCCCTCAATATAAAAAATAATGTGCTATTCTACTGAATAGACTGTGATTTTTTAATATTTCTGTCACTGAGATCAATTTAAGAGACTCCTAAGGAGACTCGGTTGTTGTAGACTGATAATGAAGAACAGGTAAAAGAAATAGAGGATATTTAAGCCAATAAAGAATGTGGTTTATGTTGATTGTAATTTTTCAAGATCCTATTCTGAAAATAATGCCATGATTATTTAGTCCACGCAACAAATACACCCTAAGGGCACATACATTACTTGAATTTCCTTGCATGAAAATGAACGCCAAGCCATATTACAGGAATTAGATAGATAATTACTTAGGAATAAACAAATGTATGGCCGCCCTGACCCGTCGCGGTTGCCTAAGTACTCCTACGGAGCACTACGGCTCTGCCTAAATACTAAGCAAGCATTTATTTCGGGACATCCTGTTCGACTAACTCCTCTGGAGTTTGGTCTTTTAGAATATCTATGCCTTAACTCTTCTCGCGTAATTTCAGTTCATGAACTACTGAGGGAAGTTTGGGGTTGCTCTATTGGAGGTAGCTCGAATCAGGTTAAATGTTGTATCGGTCGACTACGAAAGAAACTGACCTTAAACAATGATACACCACAGCATATTCACACCATTCGAGGTTTCGGATACCGCTTATGTAAGCCAAAGGACTTGACGCCCTAATCCCAGTTAGGCACTTTTCACTATTTTGTCTATCACAAAAAAACATGTCGTTGACACCCAAACAACAGAAATAATAGGTTGTTTGGATTCTAGGACCAGCGGGGGCAATTGAACAGAAAGTTACGGTTTGGATATTGCCATTTGCTTGTGATATTTGTGCGTTCTAATGTAATAACCGAGACTCTTGGTGTTGCTGTACCCTAAATGGCGTCCAACGATCAATTTCTTCGGCACGCCAAACACTGTATACGTTCCCGATCCTTATCAAATATACTGACCCGAAACGCACCTTCAGGCTTTCCAAGAACAATCCCTTGTGCTTTCAAGGCAGCCAACGCTCCCTTTGTCTGAGAGAAAATAAAGCCCCGTTCAATTTCCGCAAACAGCGCAAACAGGGTCACCGTCACTTTGGTGGTCATGTCTTGAATATCATCACCAAAACGCAGATTTTGCGTGATGATAAAGATAATGATGTTAGTTTTTGACATCTTGAGCAATTGTGGATTCTCGGATATAGTCTATTGTCTTACTCATATCTCAAGATAATCCTTTTTCGCCCATAATTGGGGTTTTTTGCACATCCCCTCAAAAAGGTTCAATCCAGATCCTCGAAAATATTGACAGACCCCTGGGCTAGCTCCTGAACTACCGATTCGAGATCGATTGGCGCAGGTGGATCCAGGAACTCGAATCTTCCGTGGAAGTTAATATGCTGCCATGCAATCGGAGAAACTCGTCCAAGCCGAGTCACCTGTTCGGCTTCTCCCGCGGCTTCTTTGATCTCAAGCAAGCGAGACAGCAAAGTCGCGTTGTAGTAAATAATGCAATTCGTAATCAATCGACTGCATTCATTCCAGATCTGTTGCTCACTTTCAGTCTTGAACCGTAAGGTGCCAAAATTGGCATAAGAAACTGCTCGGCGCAGCTGATGATAGCTTTCTCCGCGATTCATGGCCCGTTGGACATTCCGCCGCAAGGTCAACGAATCGATATAGTTGAGGAGGTAGAGAGAACGGAAAATATTATCCAGCTCCCAAAGCGCCCGCTTGGTGCGATTTTTGCGTGTGTACGAACTCAGTTTACCGACAATGATAAATTGGGTTGTCGTTTTTAATGCGAGCGAGAGAAAAATCCGCTGCATGTTGGGCCATTCATCAATAATGAGTTGTTTGTTGGTCTTCCGAATTGGTTTGAGCAGCATGGCAGAATATTGGCTGGGATGCTTGAAACCATAAAGCGACGTACGAACTTTATCAAATAGATCTTTGTAGCGAGGAGCAAACTGATAGCCAAAAATGTGCAGTAGCGCAAAATTCACATGATTCGTTCCGTGTGTGTCTGTTGAGTGCCTGCCTGGCTGGACTTCTGTCGTGTTGTTAGCCAGCAAATCATAGACATAGTGGCTTTCGTGCTCATGGGCGCCAATGACTCGGGCATTGATGGGTAAATGATTGGCAACCAAAGTGTAAGCGACCACACCTTTTTTCAAGCCAAAATACTTCGCTGAATGACGGGCGT
>JBARSJ010000022.1:0-1789 GCA_049644685.1 Anaerolineales bacterium | reverse complement strand
CGGTGGGAGCACGACGCGCGGGGCAATGAACTTTCGTTGAGCTACTTCGGTAAGGAAGGCAAGGCCATCGTCCTCGGTAGTTGGCACCGCATCGAGAGTACTTACGACGCGCGGGGGAATAAGACTTCCCATAGCTACTTCGGCGTTAACGGGGAGCCGGTAGCGGACGAGGCCGGCGTTCACCGTTACGAGTACGGGTACGACGCCGACGGTAATATATTGTCCATGAGTATCTTCGGCGTTGACGGTAAGCCGGCGGTCGATAAGGGAAACTATATTTTCCGCAAGGTAAGCCTTTTTGGCCGCCGACCGGCGCCGACCGCCGAATTCGGTAGTAATATCCATCGTGCCGAGTTCTCGTACGACGAGCAGGGCCGTCTTACGTCCGAAAGCTATTTCGGTCCCGACGGCGAGGCGGTAAACGATGCTACCGGCGTACACCGTTGTGAGAGAAGCTACGACCCGGAAACGGGGGCTTCTTTTCCGAGGTATTACGGCGTCGATGGCGAGGCCGTATTACCCGGAGGGCAACCGATTTTCGACCGCGCCGAAACTCCCGACGGTAAGAGGGAATCTTTTTATGCAGTTGACGAGGCCGGGCGCCCCGTACCTATGCCGGACCGCGGCGACGTTCATAAAGAGCAAACGTATTACGACGACAAGGGGCGGGAAATAGCGAAGGCTTTTTTCGACGTGGAGGGGAAGCCCGCCGAGGATGAAGACGGCCTCCACCGTACGGAGTTTACGTACGACGAAAGGGGGGACAGGGCCACGGAAAGTTATTTCGGCGTGGACGGCGAGCCGGTCGCGCCGTGGGATGGGATTCATAGAAAGCAATACGAATTCAACGATAGGGGCAACCCCATAGCCGAAAGTTATTTCGGGGTCGACGGGAAGCCGGTGACGAATAGCGTCGGCACGCACCGGTACGAAACCGTATTCGATGATAGGGGCCTTTTCATCGGCGAGAGGTACTTCGGCGTTAACGGCGAACCCGTTGCGGCCGAAAATGGTATCCATTTTTGCGAATTAAATTACGACGATTACGGCCGCGGAATAGGCCGCACTTATTACGGGCCCGATGGGGAGTTGTGCGCCGATACGGGGGGTATTGCCCGCTATACGCAGGGGCATGACAACTGGGGGAATTGTACGTCGGAGAGTTTCTTCGGGGCCGACGGTAAACCCACGGGGGACGAAAAGGGGATTCACTGCTACGAGCGCGAGTACGATCGCCACCAAGAGCTGTCGGAGAGATATTGGGGCCCCGGCGGCGAACCGGCTGCCGACGAGTACGGCGTACACTTCTACAAGTACGAATACGACGGCGATTACGTCAAAGTAAGTGAGAGTTATTACGACGGGGAAGGCAATCCCGCCGTTAACAAGGACGGCGTCCACCGCTGCGAATGGTCGTACGACGAAGGGCGCAGGAAGGTCGCAGAGAGTTATTGGGGCCTCGACGGGCCGGCCCGCGACGATAAGGGGGTTCACCGGTACGAATGGACGTACGACGATGCGGGATATAAGGAAACGTCCGAAAGTTATTTCGGACCGGACGGCGAACCGGTCGTCGACGCCGTCGGCGTTCACCGCTACGAGTACGCGTACGACCGTTACAGCCGTAAAACGTCCGAGAGCTATTTCGGTAAGGATGGCGAGCCGGTGTGGAAGAAGGGTAGCGGTCAACTAGTCTCTATTGGAATAGAAGAGGTAATCGCGGGCGATATCCCACCCGAACGGCGTACCCATCGCCGGGAATGGGAATATAATGAGGAAGGTGCGCTAG
>JBARSJ010000021.1:0-1668 GCA_049644685.1 Anaerolineales bacterium | reverse complement strand
GCCAAACCCTGGGAATAATCCCCGACGTTTTGATCGGAGATCTAGATTCCACCTCGCAGGACTTAATCCAGGAATGGCAAACCGCCGGCGCCCTGGTTATCCACCATCCTGCCCAGAAGGATGAGACTGATCTGGAGCTAGCCCTGCTTCATGCCCAGGCAGAAGGATCTTCAGAGATCATAGTTTACGGCGCGGTGGGCGGACGGCTGGATATGACCTTTGGCAACTTGCTGCTTTTAGCTCACCCGGAACTCAACTGCCCTGTTACGTTAATCTGCGGCGGAGAAGAAGTGCGTGCCCTGCGTCCCGGGGAATCGCTGGTCTTACAGGGGACCCCTGGCGATATCGTCTCCCTGCTCTCACTTCAGCCAGGCGAGTCGCGGATCAGGACGGAGGGGTTGGAATATCCGCTGGATAATGAAGATTTGGGTTTTGGTCTCACCCGGGGAGTCAGCAACCAGATGGTGGCTGAGCGGGCGGTCATCCAGCTTGAGAAAGGGCTGCTGGCTGTGATTCACACCCGTACAAACCAAACAGAGGTAGGAAAAAATGAAGAAATTTAGTTTATTTGTTTTATGTTTTATAGTACTCGCAGCCGGGGCCTGCGCTCAAAAACCGGATTCTGAAGAACCCCGGATCCTGACCGTGATGACCCACGATTCTTTTGCAGTCTCAGAATCCGTGGTGGCTTCCTTTGAGGAGGCTAACGGTGTCCAGGTACAGTTCCTGGAAGTGGGAGACACGGGAACCGCGGTTAATAAAGCAGCCCTGTCCAAAGACAATCCGCTGGCAGATGTTTTTTACGGAGTGGACAATACTTTCCTCAGCCGGGCACTGGAGGAAGAGATTTTTGAACCCTACCAATCTCCGCTGTTGAAAGATATCGACCCCGTATTTCAACTCGACCCGGGGTACAGGGCGCTGCCGGTTGATTTTGGCGACGTGTGCCTAAACTACCAGAAAGCCTACTTTGAGGAAAATAAGCTGGCGCCGCCGGGTTCGCTGGAAGACCTGATTGATCCAGCTTACAAGGGTCTGCTGACAGTTGAAAATCCAGCCACTTCTTCCCCGGGATTGGCGTTCCTGCTGGTAACGATCGGTCAGTTTGGAGAGGACGGCTACCTGGATTATTGGCTGGCGCTGGTAAACAATGAGGTCAATATTGTCAACGACTGGGAAACTGCCTATTATGCCGAGTTCAGCCAGGCCGGCGGACCGGATCCAATCGTGGTTTCCTACGGGTCAAGCCCACCTTTTGAGGTGCTGTTCGCCGAAGAACCGCTGGACGATGCCCCCACTGCTGCGGTGACCTCCCCGGGAAGCTGCTTCCGCCAGATTGAGTTTGTGGGTATATTAAAAGGAACTAAGAACCGGGACCTGGCAGAAAAATGGGTTGACTTTATGCTTTCCCCTGAATTTCAAGAGGATATTCCCCTCAATATGTACGTCTTCCCGGTGAACCGCAATGCCGTATTGGACGAAACCTTCCAGAAATACCTGGATGTTCCGGAGATCACCGCTGACGTCAGCCCGGGGGCAATTGCAGAAAACCGCGAAAAATGGATCAACGACTGGACTGAAACTATTTTGCGCTGATAGAATAAGATCCCGGAGTCTTTAAGACTCCGGGATCTTTAAAAGGAAAGGGGCGAGGGGATAGGTCCCATC
>JBARSJ010000020.1:0-39282 GCA_049644685.1 Anaerolineales bacterium | reverse complement strand
GGGAAGCCCCCGATGATTTCGGCAGAGACCAATTTGTTCTTGCTGCCAGTCCGGAGAAAACTGATCGAGTTTTATCCTGGTTAAGAGGGATAGGTGATGGATACACTTTGTTTGATGATGCTGATTTGTACCGCAAGGTTGAAGGACCGTTGATCGTGGAAGAAATTGAAACCGATCAAAGTCGCCAAGAGTCTGATTCTGAAGCAGGTACTCCGGCAAAAGAGCTGTATCTGAAAAAACCAGAGCAATTTGATCTGACCAAACCCTATTTTGTTGGCCAGGATGCCTTGTTTAAAGAAGGACCGAAATCCTCCCGACAAAAATGGTCTTGGAAAGAGAAAGAACCTATGCTGAAAAAGACTGACCTGAATTCTATTCATAAAAAAATTGGAGCAAAGCTGGTTCCCTTTGCGGGTTGGGAAATGCCCGTACGGTATTCTTCCGTGATGGAAGAACACCGTACTGTCAGGCAGTCTGCTGGCTTGTTTGATGTTTCCCATATGGGTGTGTTTGAGATTTCCGGACCAAATGCGACCACTTTCCTGGATGCTGTTTTTTCAAATTACGCAGCCTGGCTTGAAGATGGGCAGTCCATGTACGGATATTTCCTGGAACCTGACGGCAGTGTTGTAGACGACGGTATCATTTACAGGATCCGATCGGATTATTATTACCTGGTAATTAATGCTTCGAATGAAGAGAAGGACTGGGATTGGTTAAATGCGGTTAATGAGGGCAGGGTAGTGATTGACCACGAACGTCCCTGGGTTCAGGTTGAGGTTCCGGCAGTCTTAAGAAACCTTAAAGATCCCCAGACCGGGAAAGATCAGAAGCGGGATATCGCCTTGCAAGGACCAGCATCGATCAAAATCCTTCAGGCGATGACAGATGATCCGTTATTGAAAAAGGACTTAGCCCGCATTCGGAGAACGGAGTTGATTACCTGTGAACTGCAAAATATCCCGCTGGTGATTGCCCGAACCGGTTATACAGGTGAATCCTGGGGATTTGAAATACTGGTGCATCCGGATAAGATGGAAAAACTCTGGAATGCCATTATGAAAGCAGGAGAACCTTATGACGTTAAACCAGCTGGGTTGGCATGCAGAGATTCAACGCGCATAGAAGCAGGTTTGCCATTGTATGGACAGGAGTTGGCTGGGCCGTTATCCATCACCCCTGTGGAAGCTGGATTTCCTGGGTATATTAAGTACCATAAGCCCTTTTTTGTAGGCAGGGACGCGCTGTTAGCCCAGGAAGGAAAACGTTCGCGGGAACTAATCCGTTTTCGCTGCAATAAGAAACGCTGCCGCAGACCCAACACAGGCGACCCTGTCGTCGATGAAAGGGGTGTTGAAATAGGCAAGGTAACCAGCTGTTCCGTTGACGAGGAAGGTTTTCTGCTGGGTTTGGCGCTGGTTGATAAGCGCTGTAAAATACCCGGACTCCCACTTAGCGTGTTCCCCTTGCACGGAAAGTCTCTCCAGGAAGGATTACTCCAGGAGAAAAAAGTCGCTCTTCCGATAGATATTACGGTTATTACAAGATTCCCGGAAAAAAAGGATATTAAACCGACCTGGATAACCGGAGAGGATTGAACTTAGTATAAAATCTGATCTGTCATATCAACTGCGAACCCTGGGCATGGTAAGATATTCGCTGTTGAGTTCTTCTTGGCAGGTGAACCAATTAATTCAGGAGGATAGAATGGATCCTATTATTTTTACAATTCCCGGCACTAACTTTTCTTTACATTGGTATGGTGTAATTATGGCGGTAGGCATTGTTCTGGCCGGAATGATCGCCGAATGGGGTGTCCGCCAGCGAGGAGGTGATGGTGAACATATCTGGGAACTGCTGATCTGGGGAGTTCCATTTGGTATTGTTGGCGCCAGGCTCTGGTATGTACTGAATGATATTCTGGGAGGAGGACGGTATTACCTGGACAATCCATTAAAAATTATCAACCTGCCGGAAGGCGGGCTCCATTTTTATGGCGCTGTTTTGTTTGGCGCTCTGGGAGCTTATATTTATGTAAAAAGAAGCAAACTGGATTTCCGGTTATTCCTTGATGCTGCTGCTCCAGCCCTGCTGATTGGTCAGGCGCTGGTCAGACCGGCAAATTTTATCAACCAGGAACTGTATGGTCCTCCCACAGATTTACCCTGGGGAATTGCTATTGACGCGGCACACCGCATCGCGCCCTGGACTGACACCTTTTTATTTCCAGTAGAGAGCACCCGCTTCCATCCTGCTTTTGCCTATGAAATGCTCTGGAATTTCCTGGCTGCCGGCATCCTGTTATGGATTGCACTGGAGTATAAAGATAAAATCAAACCGGCCTCCATTTTTGCCAGCTGGTTAATTCTGGAAGGATTCGGGAGGGAGATCATTGAGTTCTTCCGTCCTGATCAACCCCGATTGGCAGGTACCGAAATCAGCTATTCCAGAATTGTTGCTGGAGTGATGATTCTGATTGGAATATTCTGGCTTTTAATTAAGTATGAGGTCATTAAGCTTTCGTTTCTCAATCCTGGTCCGAATAAATATTCACTACCACCCAAGGCAAGGAAGAAAAAGAAGGCATAAACCCAGACCCCAAACAGCCTCTGCTGTGAATGAAAAAGGAGCAGTCTAATAAACTGCTCCTTTTTGGTATACCTTTGTCAATCCCTCGATTTCTAGGGACAAGAGCAGTAGGGGGCTGCTGTCGCTGTGCTCCAGGTACCGCCGGCTGCGAGGCACTGGTCATAAGTCAAATCTCTGCTGCAGGGGATCGGAGTTGGTGGCACTGGTGGAGCTTCCTTAATCTCCAGAGATCCTTCATCCAGATTTTCGCAGTCTAGCAGGTATTTGGCCATCCAGCCCTTAATCAGGGCTTCATCCTGGCCAAAGTAATACCCGGGATGGTCTGGTCCAGAGATTGCCAGAACCTCAAAAATGTGACCTATCAAGAATCCTGTAACCGTGGGGTAATCTGTACTACTTGGACCCAATCGTAAAAATGCATTTCGATTTACGACACAGAAATTTCCGGGAGGCTCAACTGCTGCGGGAAGGAACTGATAGTCCCAGCCAAAATTGACATCAGGCAGGTGTGTATTGGCAGTCACAGTAATCTCAGCTTCTGCCGGGTTAGCGCCTCTGACAGGATAAGTCCAGCCTCCGGGAAGCAGTATTGTATCGTTTGGGGGATACAGAGGGTCAACAGTAATGCAATAGGTTCCGGCAAATAAAAATGGCAAACTGTACTCACCGTTTGTATTTGTTGGTACTTCGGTCAGGATCAGGCTGATAGGGCAGGGACCGGTACCAACTTTGACAAGAAGGCCGGCGATTCCTGGTTCCCCTGGATCGTAGATACCATCCGCCCCCAGCCCGCCTCCAGGTAGAGCGATGCAGCCGGGTGGAATGACGCTGGTGGTTTCATAAGGTACTGCGCAAAGGTCGTGCCATACTAATCCACTGGCGGATGCATCTGGTAGTTTGGCCTCATTTTCATGAGCGCCGCGGTCGCACCAGGCACCTTGCGGTCTGCTAGTCCCATTCTGATCATAAGGGATACAGAGATCTGGAACTCCGGAATCGATAGCGGGGCTGCCCACTCCCAGGGCATGGCTGGGGGCCATGCCGCCATGTGCTGCCAGAGGTTCTAGCAAAGGATCAGTTGCTGTTAAATCATGCGGTCCAGAAAAAGCACAGCTGCCATCATTTTCAATATTGTAATCCAGGGAATCCGGGGGTATGCCGGCACAATTCCCACCCAGGTTATCGGCCAGGGCGGAACTGCGGATCTTAATTTCTGCACCGCCGTCAATTCGGATGCCCTCTGGGTTATTGCCTGAAACAGTTATGAACCGGAGATCAAAGTTGCTGTTGTTATAAATCCCCGCTCCTCCCAAGCCTCCAGTGGCAGTATTATTACTGACCGTCACATTTTTCAACAATAAACCAGCAGGTGGCGCTGGTCCCAGATTGTAGATGCCGCCTCCTGCCCCGCCAGTTGCAGTGTTTGCCGTCAAGCCGCTCTCGTAGAAATGAACCATACCATTGTCATTATAGAGACCACCCCCGAGATCAGCTGTATTGAGGGTGAACCAGGTATTGGTAAAGGTTGTGAAGCTGTCCGTCCAGGCAAACACCCCACCGCCATTCCCTTCTGCCTGGTTATCCTCAAAATAAAGATCAATCCCGTCAATGGATCCATTACTCCAAATACCCCCTCCATGTACATCGGCTTCATTCATTCTGAATTCACCGTCGTCGATATTTAAGATCGCGTCATGACCATTCCAGATTGCTCCCCCATGGCCATCAGCTTCATTGCCTGTAAAATCACTATTTTCGATTGTCAATTCTGCTTTTTCATAATTGTAAATCGCCCCACCATACCCCGCTGTATTGGCCAGGAATTCTCCTCCAACAATTGTGAGATTCCCTGTATTAAAGATACACCCTCCCATGGCATCACCCATTCCCCCAGGTGGGATTTCAACACTGTTGTAATTACAGGTGAAAGAACTCAGATATAGCTCACTTTCATTTATTAATCCTCCCCCAAAAATAGCTGTCCCATTGGCTAGCCAGATACCATCCATGGTAACCATTGCCGGTGAATGGATATGAAAAGACCGGTCAATGTTACCGTTTATGGAGGGCGCACCGATACCTATGATAGTAAGGTCTTTTGTGATATCCAGATCTCCAGTCTCACCCGCGTCTTCATCTATACCCGGAATAGTCAGCGTATAACTGCCAGCTGGTAACGTTATGGTATGTGGTCCAGTACAGGTATTAGCATTTAATACTGCTTCTCGGAGGGAACAGTCTAAATTGCTGCACACCCCGTCATTGGTGTCTTCTTCTTTTGTAACAGTATAGTTAACGACACAATTAGGGGTTGGCGTACAGGCCGTAAATAAGAATAGCAGGCAGCCGAAGATTAAGAGGATTGTGTATTTAGTTCGGGTTTTCATCTTTAATTCTCCTTTGGTTATCAGAGATCAATTTCAATACTGACGGTCCCGAGAAACTTTTATTATTTATTTACGTATAGATAGATGGGAAAGAGAATTGCCTACAATTTATTCTGCCAAACGACTTGGCGCACATCTGGATTTTTATTAATAATTCCCCTACAGAAAAGAATCTCTTCCCGGTATAATGCTGGATGTCCAGCCTGTTATTATAATAACGTAAAAAGTGATAAATTTGTTACCTAAGGAGAGATCAGATGAATAAAGAAAGACGAACCAGTATTATCGGGGGCGCATTATTGATCATAATTGGTGGAGTATTGTTTGCTGCCCAAATCCTGCCGGATTTTTTACCCAATATCTGGGATACTATTTCCTGGCCCTGGGCAATCATTGGTATCGGACTGTTTTTGTTTGCACTGGGGGCGGCCCTTGGTGAACCTGGATTGGCTGTGCCAGCAATCATCGTCGGTGGAATTGGCGGGATTCTGACTTACCAGGATTACACCGGTCATTGGGAAAGCTGGTCTTATTTGTGGACCTTAATTCCTGGTTTTGTAGGTTTCGGCATTATGCTGATGAATTTATTGGGAGGAAAGGGGAAAGATTCTTATAAAGATGGCGGCACCCTGATCCTGATCAGCCTTATGCTGCTGGCAGTGTTCGGGTCATTTTTTGGTGCCATCGGAATGGGTGGTAAATACTGGCCTGTGTTGTTGATCCTGTTGGGATTGGTCCTGATGGGAAAAACCTTATTCAAAAAAGAATAAAATCGTTCTCCAATTTGAACGGTTAGGAGGAAGAAATATATGCGTACCAATCGGATGTTCTGGGCAATCTTGCTGGTTGGGCTGGGGTTTTTATTCCTTGCTAATAACCTGGGGTTGATGAGTGTTAATGTCTGGGGGTTGATTTGGCCTGCGTTCCTGATCCTGTTGGGAATCTGGTTCCTGATGGGAAAAACATGGGGATCGGAAGAAATGATTCTCGAAGAGGGATCTATCGATCTTGAAGGCGCTGAAAGAGCCACAGTGACGGTTAAACACGGCGCGGGAAAATTGACGGTAAACAGCAGCGCGGAGAGCGGTACGCTGGCTTCCGGAATGTTTGCCAATGGTTTGGATGCCCGCGTAAAGCGGGATGGAAATCAACTTAATGTAATAATGCGGTCTCATAGCCCGGTTTTCCCGGATGTGATGTTTCCCGGGAATTGGTCCACCGGTAAGGGTTTTCAGTGGGATTTCGGTTTTACAAAAGATATCCCCCTTAACCTGGTATTTGAAACTGGAGCAGTTGATGCTCATCTGGACCTGGCAGACCTGCAGGTTAAAGACCTGTTGCTGAAAACAGGTGCCAGTTCAACCAATCTCACGCTTCCTGCCGCGGCGGGTTTAACTCAGGTAAAAATTGAGGCTGGAGCGGCTTCAGTGAACATCCGGGTACCGGAAGGTGTCGCCGCGCGAGTAGAAGCCGAGGTTGGATTAGCTACCATATCGGTAAACCAAAGCCGTTTTCCGAAATTAAACGGGTACTATCAGTCTGCTGATTATGAAAGCGCTGAAAACAAGGCGGACATCCGTATTGAAACCGGATTGGGATCCATTGAGATCCTTTAGTGATTGTTTTAATGAGGAGTTAAATCATGGTTGAAGTAAGGGAAGAACCTAAATGCGCAAATTGCCCTTTACGGCAAAAAGCAGAAAAAAAACCGAACTCACTGATGGGCAGATTCTGGAACTGGCATACAACCTGGTGCCCGGGCTGGAAAGCTTACCAGAAGTACCTGGCAGCAGAGCAAGATTAAGGGAAAGGTTCCAAAAGACTGGAAGACCAGGATTGATCTGGTCTTCTTTGTTTTTAATTTCGATGATTTTCGGACCAATTATTGCACTTAATGAAGCATTATTCAAACAAAATTTGTTGATTTTGTGTTTTATTGATTCATACATTTAGTTAACGCCAACTTGTTATAATATCTTCAGTGAAATGAGCGATTTATGAGGTTAACAGCTTTTTTCCTCCCGGTTATACTTAAACTTTACAATCGAGAAGGTAAAATACTTGGAACAATATGATCAAGAACAATTGACCAAGGATGGTGTTTAAATGATGCGATTTGACCGTTTTACAGAACGGGCACAGGAAGCAGCCCAACGCGCTGCTGAGATCATCCAGCGTTATGGGCACAATCAGATAGATACAGAACACATCCTTCTGGCTTTGATTGAGCAGCCTGAAGGTGCGATTTCACAAGTATTACAGAATCTTAATATCCAGGGTGTGGATTTAAGTGAGCGGCTGGATTATATTCTGAAAAATACCCAAAAAGCAAGTATATTCGGCAGCCGAGGCACCGGCCAGGTATTTATTACACCCCGCGTTAAACGAATTGTGGATGTTGCCAATCAGGAAGCCAACCGCTTAAAAGATGAATTTATCTCCACGGAACACCTCTTTTTAGCAATTTTGGATGAAAAAAACACCCCGGCAGCTCGTTTATTGAGCGATGAGGGAGTGACAAAAGATCGGGTTTATCAGTCGATTAATCAGATTAGAGGCGGTCAGCGGGTAACAGATCCCAAAGCCGAGAGCCGCTACAAAGCACTGGAAAAATTCTCTCGTGATTTAACTCAATTAGCCCGGGAAGGTAAACTTGACCCGGTGATTGGACGTGATACAGAAATCCTGCGAGTGATCCAAATCCTATCCCGCAGAACAAAAAATAACCCGGTGATGATTGGTGAGGCGGGAGTGGGAAAAACCGCCATCGTGGAAGGTTTGGCTCAAAAGATCGCTGCCAATGACGTACCAGAAATCCTTTCCGGGAAACGGGTTGTGGAGCTCGATTTGGGAGCTATGATTGCTGGATCCCGTTTCCGGGGTGAATTTGAGGAGCGGTTAAAAGCTGCTATCGATGATGTAGAAAAAGCTGAAGGGGAAGTGATCCTCTTTATCGATGAGCTCCACACCGTGGTCGGCGCTGGTGCTGCCCAGGGTGCGATGGACGCTTCAAATATGCTGAAACCGGCTCTGGCCCGCGGTGAGCTCCGCTGTGTGGGGGCGACAACTTTGGATGAATATCATAAATATATTGAAAAGGACAGCGCCCTGGAAAGGCGATTTGCTCCGGTATATATTGAAGAACCCTCAATTGAAGAAACAATCCAGATGCTGGAAGGATTAAGAGACCGCTACGAGGCGCATCATAAAGTTCGTTTTTCTGATGAAGCACTGCGGACGGCTGCAACTTTGGCTGACCGTTATGTCACAGACCGCTATATGCCTGATAAAGCCATTGATCTGATGGATGAAGCAGCGGCCAAGTTGCGAGTCGCTCTCTACTCTCTACCTCAAGAGTTGAAGGAAAAACAAACTGAAATTGAGCACCTTAAAAACGAGGAAGAGGTTGCCGGGCAGGAAAGAGATTACGAGAGAGCTGCTACCATGCAGACTCAGCGTGTTCGTTTGGAAGAGGAATTTTATAACGAGCGTGAAGCCTGGGAAGCAGAACATGAACTAGATGAAGTTGTGGATGAAAATGATGTGGCTGAAGTAGTTTCCCAATGGACCGGCATCCCTATGACCCAGATGCTGGAAGCTGAAGCTGACAAATTGCTGCGTATGGAAGAAAGACTCCACGAACGGATTATCGGCCAGGATGAAGCAATCACGGTTATTTCGGATGCAATCCGCCGCGCTAGATCAGGGCTGAAAGATCCCAAACGTCCTATCGGATCCTTTATCTTTATTGGACCGTCCGGTGTTGGAAAGACCGAATTAGCCAAAGCATTGGCTGAGTTCATGTTTGATGATGAGGATGCTCTTTTGCGTCTGGACATGAGTGAATATCGGGAACAACATACAGCCTCCCGGTTATTTGGCGCTCCTCCAGGTTATGTCGGTTATGAAGAGGGCGGACAGCTGACCGAAGCAGTCCGCAGACGGCCGTACCGGGTGATCCTGTTTGATGAAATTGAAAAGGCACATCCGGAAGTATGGAATACACTTCTGCAGATACTAGATAGCGGCCGGCTTACGGATGGGCAGGGGCGTCAGGTTGATTTCCGCAACAGTGTCCTGATTATGACCAGCAACCTGGGAACAGAATATGTCAGCCGTTCTGGAAGTTTGGGCTTCATTGACAGTGCTGCTAGCGATAAAGACATCGAAGCCAGAGATAAAATCAACAAAGCGCTGAAGGATGCCTTCCGGCCAGAATTTCTGAACCGGATTGATGAGATAATACTCTTCTCTCCGCTGACCAAGGAACAGATGGTGAAAATTGTTGACCTGCAGCTGAAAGATGTTGAACAGAGGCTGGCTGAAAATGGCTTGGAGGTCTCTTTGACCAAGAAAGCCCGCCTGTGGCTGGCTGAACATGGCTACTCTGCTGATTTTGGAGCCAGACCATTAACCCGGGCACTGCAAAAATTCATTGAGAGCCCACTTTCAAAGAAATTGCTGAAAGGTGAGTACAAACAAGGTGGTGTAATAGTCGTCGATATTGACCCGGAAGATGAGGGCCAACTTATCTTTAAGGACAAGAAATCCTAATATTATATTTTTCTCACTGAACACTCTTGAGAAAACTATTGATCCGTAATCCTGGGAGGATTACGGATCGTATGCTTAATAAGCACCAGATACCTCTAAGGTATGTTGTCATTCTGATTAATTTGCGCTACACTCATATAATAGCCCAGGAAATCCCAACTTAAATTCAGGACGCTCCATGTTATTTAAAGATACAGTCTTTATCGGCATTGACCCTCCTTCCGGTGAGAAATCACTTACCTACGCTGCGGTGGATCAGGATTTAAACCTGATCGCAATGTCCCGGGGTGATATCAGCGCAGTTTCTGCGTTTGCTGGAGGGCAGAATTCAGCTTTTGTAGCTGTTAATGCTCCCAGAAGACTGAATCAAGGATTAATGAAACAAGAGTCGATCCGCAATTCTCTTTCTCCCCAACCCAATCCCGGCCGCTGGACAGCTTTTCGTGTGGCTGAGTATACCCTTTTCCAGAAAAATATCCGCATCCCAAATACGCCGGAAGACCTGGATTCCTGCTCGGGCTGGATGAGGAATGGGTTCACGCTTTATCGAAATTTAAAAGAATTTGGATATCGAGATTTTCCGCTGGAAAAACATAAAAAGCAGATGCTTGAGGTGTATCCTCATGCCGCTTATACCGTTTTATTAAAAAAGGTTCCCTTCCTGAAAAAGACGCTGGAGGGACGTCTCCAGCGCCAGCTGATCCTTCATTCTCTGTCAGTTGACGTTCCCGATCCGATGCGTATTTTTGAGGAATTTACCCGCTACAAGATCCTTCAGGGGTCGCTGCCTCTGGAAGGATTATTCTCTGTAGAAGAATTGGAGGCATTAATTGCAGCCTATACTGCCTGGAAAGCAGCCGTTGAACCGGATGAGGTCACCCGGGTGGGGGATCCAAAAGAGGGTGAAATTATTCTTCCGGGTACAGATCTAAAACTGAAATACTACTGACAAACACCAAATAGGAGATGATGATTTTTCATCTGTATATTTAATTAATCTGTAACCTTTAGAAAAGAGAGTGTGCAAATGGATCAACCAAAAGTGATTTTCATTATCAACCCCAATGCAAATATGGGCCAGGCCTGGAGACAGGCAGCGGATTTACGACCAATTATGCAGGAGTTTGGAGTGGCAGATTGGACTGGCTCTGTGTATCCAACTCATGCGATAGAGCTTACTCGTAAAGCTGTTGAGGATGGGTATGATCTGATTATCGCCGGCGGCGGGGATGGAACAGTTCATGAGGTTGTTAACGCGCTTATGTCTTTCCCGGAAGAGCGCAGGCCTGCATTGGGTGTTGTCCCCCTTGGATCCGGCAATGACTTTTCGTATTCGATAGGCATGGAACCGGAACCCTGGAAAGCTTTGAGGCAAATTTTTAACGGTCAGGAGAAGAGGGTTGATATCGGGGAAATTGAGGATGATTCCGGTCGGACGGAATATTTCGATAATACAATAGGCATTGGTTTTGATGCGATTGTGACGATTCATTCCCATAAAATGCCATTCCTTCGGGGATATCCGATGTATATTGCAGCAGTGTTGAAAACTATTTTCTTCAATCATCATCCCATCGGGATGAACATCACCATCGATGACCAACCTGTCTGGGAAGACAGAATATTAATGCTTACTCTCTGCAATGGAATTCGGGAGGGAGGCGGTTTCATGATTTACCCACCGGCGGAATTAGCAGACGGAATGTTCAACTTCGTAGCAGTTCAAGAAGTATCCCGTTTGATTTTACTTCGTTTGGTGCCTGCATTTATGCAAGGTTCTCACTTAACTCACCCCAAAATTGTTTCCGGTGATTTTAATAAGATCAGCATTCAAGCAGACCAACCTCTTTTTATCCATTTGGATGGGGAAGTCTTTTCAGGGTTTTCCTCCGATGTAAAAAATGTCAAAGTGAAACTCCACCCCAAAGCAATCCGCGTTATTTCTTGAGTGATCGATTCATGCCTGATTTGAGAAATAGTCTTTCCAGGATGGATTTTAACCAGCTCAAAATTGTGGCAGAAAAATGGAGACTGCCATTTTCTGCGCCTGATGCCCGGGAAGGGGTTAACCAGCTGATTGATCACATGCTGGTCTTTGGGGCTCTGCAAGAGATACTGGAGAACCTCACTACCCTGGAGAAAGAAGCGCTGTTGTGGTTGGATTCAGTGGATGGAAAAGAACCCTGGACTCACTTTACCCGCCGGTTTGGTGAGATCCGGGAAATGGGTGCAGGACGGGTAGACAGGGAAAGACCGGACAGGGATCCAATCTCGCCTGCAGAAGGATTGTGGTATCGGGCGTTGGTTGCCAGGGGGTTTTTTGAAACGGATTCAGGTCCCCTTGAATTCGCCTATATTCCTGAAGATATCAGGGGTTTGGTGATGATCGTTTTGAACCCTATGAATTCTTCTCAGTCTCGGGAGTTCGTTTGCCGAAAAGCTGTCCCGCGGGAAAGGAAACACCTTTTACCCGCTTCTGATATTTGTCTGGATCATACCTGTACCCTTTTATCCGGGTGGAGGATGAACCTGGATCCGGATGTTCATCTACCCGGTATATCTCAAGGTGAAGTGGATTTTTACCGGACATTATTTTCAACTATGAGCCTGCTGGCAGAAGATGGAACACCAGCTCCGGAGAATATCCGGGATTTCTTTGATAAACCACTGGGAGAAAGATTTTTATTACTCTGGCAGTCCTGGCGGACAAGTGATACCCTTCAGGATCTTTCTCTGACCCCGGATATCCAGATTGAGGGCATACTGGAATTGGATCCTGGTCGTGTTCGGGAATTGTTGATTAATTTATTAAAGGATCTGGATCCGGAGACCTGGTGGAGTATTGAATCGTTTATCTCCCAGGTTAAAGAAAAGTACCCGGATTTTCAACGCACAGGGGGGGAATATGATTCCTGGTACATCAAGAGCAAATCAACAGGAGAATACTTAAGAGGATTTAATCACTGGGAAGAAGTAGAAGGGGAATTATTAAAATATTTGCTTGCGGGACCAATGCATTGGCTGGGACTGCTGGATTTGGGAATGATTGAGGAAGATGGTCAACCAGCGTCATTTCGATTTTCCGCCTACGCTGGCGATTTGTTTAACATGCAGGTGCCGAGTATAGCGGCCAGGAAACCAGAGGAAGTCCAAATCCGCTCCAAGGGGGAGATCAGGATGACAATGAATGTTCCCCATAAGACCCGCTACCAGGTTTCTAGATTCTGTGAATGGTATCCTGTTAAAGCAGAAGCATATCTATATGCAATATCACCGGCTTCTCTTAGCAGGGCAGAAAAGCAAGGACTGCGGGTAGCCCATTTATTGTCTCTACTGATGAATTATGCTGAAGCTATACCCCCGAACATCCTTGCAGCCCTGGAAAGGTGGGAAAAACAGGGAGTTCAGTCTTCCGTTGCCCAAAAAACCATCTTAAGATTGGGTTCCCCGGCTGTACTGAAGTCTCTTAAAAAATCGAAAGCCAGCAGGTATATCCTGGAGCAGATTGGCCCCACAGTAGTTATCATCCGGGAAGGCAGTGAAGATAAAATTGCAGAAGTTCTTGTTGAACTGGGATTCTTTTTAGAACTCGAGGATTAGACAGGTTCCCAAACTTGATATATGCTTAAATCACCCTCTTTTCCATCCGAGAAAAACGATTCTTTGATCTTGAAACCGGATTCGTCTGCCAAAAGGGACAGTTCCTCGGGGGTGAAATGATGAACATACCGGGTACCCATCCCGCCGCGTTTCCAATCAAGTAGGTAATCTCCCTGGTCAAGATCTTTTTCAGAGAATCCTGCTTCACTCCAGGGAATGATTCTTCGCTGAAGCCGGGGACTTCTTAAGAACTGCCAGTTAGAATGAAAGAAGCATCCCTGATTAGAAATATGCTGGCGGATATTGTTGCACACATTTAATCGCCCTTCATGGCCCGGGACATGATGGAGGACAGCAAATGACAATACAATATCAAAGGGAATTTCTGGAAGCAAATCAGACCAGGATATCTCTGAAATGTCCAGCTCCAAAAACTCCGCCGGGAACTCAGCGGGAATTCCAAGGCTCGCTTTTTGGAGTAAATTGGAACTGAAATCTGTCCCGAGGTAAGAACAGGAAAAATCTTTTCTGGCTAATTCGCGGGCAAGTTCACCATTGCCGCAGCCTAAGTCCAGAATGCTGCTCTCCGGCTGAAAGCGGTTTACTAAACTCAGAACACCTGGTTGAAGCCGCTGCCTGGTTTCAGAAAAATCTTCAGCGAAGCTTTGGTAAAATTGATAATTGAGGGAAAGAATTCTAATGGCTGTCTCAGATTTCATGGTTCTATTATACGACATGGTTTCAGCAGCCCAGCCAGGCCCAATCGCTTCCTTAATTCCCGTTACTGGTAAAAAAATGATATGACCACTAAAAAGAAAGAGGAAAATTCCCCAGAACTGTCCCCTTATAGTGAAGCTGAACTCTATTTGGCCGAGCTTACATTAAGGGACATCGAAGCTGGGAAAGATGTATTCCAGGCTATCCGGGGTCATCCGCTGCCGGGTGGGGCTGGATTTTTAAGCAAACATACCCTGATCACTGCCTACCGGAATCAAGTAAGAGATGGTACCCGCCAGCAAGACCGGAATTTACTGAAAAAGATCCGGCTTAAACCCATGCGGACTTTATCCGGTGTTACAACGGTAACAGTGCTCACCAAGCCTTATCCCTGTCCGGGACAGTGTATCTTTTGTCCAGATTACGAAGAAATGCCGGTGAGTTACCTGCCCGATGAACCAGGGGCTATGCGGGCTCTTTTTCATCAATACGACCCTTTTTCGCAAGTTACCTCTCGAATTGAAGCGCTTTACGAAATTGGTCATCCGACCGATAAAATCGAACTTCTGGTTCTGGGTGGTTCTTGGACTGCCTATCAGGATGATTACCAGGCCTGGTTTATCAAACGCTGCTTTGATGCTATGAATGGGGTAGAGTCTGAGACTCTTGAACAGGCTCAGGAATTAAATGAACAAGCGCAGCACAAGAATGTTGGATTGGTATTGGAAACCAGGCCGGATTTAATCACACTGGCGGAACTTTCCCGAATGAGGCAATTAGGTGTTACAAAAGTCCAGCTGGGTATCCAGAGCCTTGATAATCACATCCTGGAATTGAATCAAAGGGGACATACCGTTGAAGAAGCAATGAGTGGTGTAGCTTTACTGCGGGCAGCCGGTTTCAAAATTGTTTTGCATTGGATGCCTAATTTACTGGGTGCGACAATGGACTCTGATCGGAGAGATTTTGCCCATTTGTGGCAAGATTTTGCCCCGGATGAAATAAAAATTTATCCCACTCAGCTGCTTAAAAATACTCAACTGTACAATATCTGGAAGAGGGGGGAATATAAACCCTATACAACAGAAGAATTAATTCAGCTGATAACTGATATTAAACCTACTATCCCCCGCTATTGCCGTGTAAACCGGGTGGTGCGGGATATTCCTTCCCAGAATGTTGTGGAAGGAAACAAACGCACCAGTTTGCGCCAGGATATCCAGCTTGAGTTAAGCCGCCGGGGCGAGATCTGTCAATGCATCCGCTGCCGGGAAGTCCGTGGACAGGAAATTGACATCAACACCCTTGAATTTAATGACCAGATTTATTTCAGTAATGGATGTGAAGAGCATTTCCTCTCCTACGACACAGCGGATGATCACCTGGCAGGCTTCTTGAGGCTTTCCCTGCCAGGTCCAGCTGCAGTGAATACCGGGATAAAAGACCTTGAAGGAGCGGCGATTATCAGGGAGGTTCATATATATGGGGAGTCTCTCCCTGTTGGGCAGGAAAAGGAAGGAGCTGCTCAACATGCAGGATTAGGAACAGCACTGCTGATAGAAGGAGAAAAAATTGCCGCCGAAAAGGGTTTCCAGAATATCGCTGTGATTTCTGCTGTGGGTACTCGCCGATATTACCTTGACCGCGGGTATCAACGGGGGGATCTTTATTTGGTAAAGCATTTTCAATGATGAAAGGACCCTGTTCTAAGTCAATTTAAGGAAAAACATATTACCCTCATCAAGTGGGGAATCATCTATAGCTCGAGGAAAATCTTGTGATTGAAAAAGGGTTGATCTTTTTATTTGGAGGGCTGACTGGGCTCCTGGTTATGTTTTTCTTCAGGAGACGCTCTGGCATTTCAAGTGGGGAAACTCAACAGGAAGAGGAAACTTACCCAAATGCCGAAAATAAGACTGATCTGGGTGGGGCAGCCAGCGCAGACAGCAGTCCTGAGGAGAAAATTAAGGTCTCAGCTGCCAGTCTGCAAATTTTATATGATCTTAACAAATCGCTGGGCTCCACATTGGATATTTACACAATCATTGATCAGGCCTTATCCTCGGCAATCTCAATCACAAAAAGTAAAAAAGCGGATTATTTCCGCTACCAAGCTGAGGATAATACCCTAAATCTGGTTAGATCGATAGGACGCGAATTAATTGAAATGGAGGAGATAAATACAAAGCTCACCCAAGGGAAGGTAAAGACTCATTTGAAGTGGGTGCTGGATCATAAAAAAAGCATCCTGGTATCAGATACCGGCAAGGATCCCTTCTGGGATCAAAATGGTAGTTCAGAGGATCAGATATTATCCATGCTAACTGTTCCGGTATTAATCGGGCAGGACTTGGACGGAATGATTTCCCTTTCCCATACAGAACAGGATAATTATTCCCCTGAACAAAAAGATCTGCTGACGGCAATAGCTCATCAGGTCGGTCTGGCAATTAATAACGCCCAGCGATTTGTAGAAGTAGCCTTCTTATTAAATTCATTGAAGGCAAAACAGGAATTGCAGGATAAATTATTTGAACATATACCGGTGGGTGTACTTTTATTGGATAATCAATTTAATATTTTATCGGGAAATCAACAGGGATTAGACTTTGTAGATATTCTTCAACCCGACTTTAACCGGATTTCGATTTCCAGGCTTGGTGAAAAAACGATCAATGAATTGGTTGATCGTTCCAATGAACCTCTTTCTGTTGACCTTCGAAAAGATGAAAATGCTCCGGAGATATTTGAGGTTCAATTACGGAGTGCTCAAACGATTGAGGGGCAGTACTGGATTTTAATGATTTCCGATGTTACAGAGGAACGAGGAATAAAAAGCCGGATTCGAATCCAGGAAAGATTGGCAACCCTGGGTCAATTTGCCGCTGGCATCACGCACGATTTTAATAATATTTTATCTGCCATCCTGATCTATTCAGATGTGATCATTCGTGATCCTCAACTCTCCAAGCAGAATAGATCAAGAATGAACGCTATCAAGGAACAATCAAAACGAGCGACAGACCTGATCAGCCGGATCCTGGATTTCAGCAGGAATCAGCCGGTGGAACAAAAATCCTTTGATTTAATTCCATTTTTGAAGGAAACCCGCGCGCTGTTGACCCAGGTTATTCCAGAAGACATTCAGATTCAATTGCAGGTCAGCTCAACCTTGGAGATCCTGCCTATCCTGGGCGATCCGGGCCGGCTGCAGCAAATGATCATGAATTTGGTCCTGAACAGCCAGGATGCAATGAACAAGGGTGGATTAATAGAAATCCTGGTGGAACCTGTTGATATTTCCGATAATGATAGTACGAGATTCCCCGGGATGGAACCAGGAAGCTGGGTTTTAATGCAAGTTAAGGATAATGGAATTGGGATTGCCGCTCAAGATCAAGCCAGAATATTTGAACCATTTTTCACTACAAAGTCTGCCCAGGGAGGAACTGGCTTGGGATTGGCGCAGGTGTATGGAATTGTAAAACAGCACCAAGGATTTATTGACCTGGAGAGTACACCAGGAAGTGGAACAACTTTCAATATTTACTTGCCATTATTCCCCGGCGAGGTTGAAAAAGCTTTGGAAGCGCAGACGGAAGTGAAATTGGATGGCAGAGGAGAATTACTCCTGGTCGTTGAAGATGATGAAAGCCTGAAAGAAGCTTTGTGGAATTTGTTTGAGGATCATGAATTCCAGGTACTCCAGGCAGCAAACGGGGAACAAGGATTTGATATAGTCAAGCAGATAGGGGAGAGAATTTCCCTGGTGATATCGGATGTAGTAATGCCAAAGATGGGGGGAGTGGAACTGTATCAGAAAACCCGGAAAAGCTATCCAGAGAAAAAGTTTATCTTTATCACCGGGCACCCCTCAAAAATCATGGACGGGGCAATAGATCAGGATACGTATACCAGGCTGCTTCAAAAACCATTCTCGATGACTGATATCCTGATTCTCGTCCAGGAGATCAGAGACACAGACGAACTCAATTCTAAGTAGTAGATTACTTAGATATCTGTGGAATCAATATTCTATCTCACTGATGGGATTCAGTTTGTCAAAGTTATGTTTTGCTTTGATCCATCTGACAGTGCCGGTTCTCCCGCGGATGACCAGGCTCTCGGTTTCAGCTCCATGTCCGGTATACCTCACCCCGCCGAGTAATTCCCCATCGGTTATCCCGGTTGCAGCGAAGAACACATCATCTGAGGATACCATGTCATCCATCGTGATAACTTTGTCGAGGGAATAACCCATTTTAAGCCCCAGTTTTTTTTCTTTTTCGTTTCTGATATAAAGTTTTCCCTGCAGTTCTCCTCCCATAGCTCTGATAGCACAGGCTGCCAGAATACCTTCCGGCGTCCCCCCTATACCGAGCAGGGCGTCTATGCCTGATTCCGGCAGGCAGGTCATGAGGGCGCCAGCAACATCTCCGTCAGGGATTAACCTGATCCGGGCACCAATCTCTCGAACTTCACGGATGAGCTCATCATGCCTTGGTCGCTGAAGCATTACTACAGTAAGGTCATTGATGGATTTATTCTCAGAAAGGGCAATATTTTCCAAATTTTCCCGCAAGGGCGCTTCAATATCGATTAATCCCTTCGCCCTGGGACCAACAGCGATTTTGTTCATATAGACAAATGGACCGGGGTCAAACATGGTTCCCCGGGGAGCAATTGCCACGGTAGCGATTGAATTCAGAAATCCATTTGCAAGCGGTCTGGTACCGTCGATGGGATCCACTGCGAGATCTACGAGGGGCGGTTTTCCCGTTCCGACCTTTTCCCCATTAAATAACATAGGTGCTTCGTCTTTTTCACCTTCTCCGATCACAATCAAGGCATCCATATCAATGGAATTAAGCACCAGGCGCATGGCATCCACTGCGGCTTTATCGGCAACTTCTTTTTGTCCGCGGCCCATTAATCGTCCCGCTGATAAGGCAGCTGCTTCAGTTACCCGGACAAGTTCTAAGGCCAGGTTTCTGGTTGGTTTTTGGGAGTTCATAATCACCTCACTGAAGGAATATATGAAGAATCAAGTAATAACCAATTGGCGCTGCCCAAAACTGGGAGTCAAGTTTGTCAAATACACCGCCATGACCGGGAAGAAGGTTGCCAGAATCTTTGCTGGAAGCCTGCCTTTTTATCATGCTCTCGGTTAAATCCCCTAGCGGGATGGCAGCGCTGATGATTAACGCTAAAAATGCTGCTTCAAAGAGAGTAATATCTATTCCGGCACTAAAAACTTGTTGATAAAGATAAGTTAAGCCAATTCCACTTAAAACTCCAACCAGAATTCCACCAAAATATCCCTCCCAGGTTTTATGGGGACTGGTTCTGACAGCAAGTTTATGTTTCCCGAAATGTGTTCCAATCAAATATGCTCCACTGTCAGCAAACCAGACTATTGGCAGGACAAGGAAAGTCCACCACTTGCCGTCCGGCAGCATCCTGAGAGAAATTAGGTAAGATCCCAAAAAACCGATATAAAGAAGAATACTGAGGGTAGCGCCAAAATCTGTGGCTGGATTCCCGATGTTACGTTCATGCTGGAGAATATAATAGGCTGCTGTCCCAAATAAGAGAAGAGTCAAGAGGACTGAATTGTAGGAAAAATTGAAAAAAAACCGGCTCAAAGCCAGCAGAATTACTCCTGTTATTATCAGCGGCACCGCTGGTTTAAGGTCGATAATCCTCAATAATTTTATATATTCCCAGGCTGTGATGACCAGCAGGATAGTGATTAGACCTAGATAAAAATATCCGCCTAAGTGGATAAAAAATATTGCGATCGGAGTGATAATAGCGGCGACAATTGTTCGTTGGCGCATAATTGTTTATTTTTCCTTGTCTTGTTTTACTTTTCCGTATCGTCGGTCCCGATCATTATAAGCCACCAGCGCCTGATGGAGTCCATTTTTATTAAAATCAGGCCAATATATGGGGGTGAAATACCATTCAGCGTATGCACATTGCCAGATCAGGAAGTTGCTGCACCGGAATTCGCCCGACGTGCGGATGACCAAATCCGGATCAGGACTATTAGCAGTGTAAAGGTACTTAGCAAACTGATCACCATCAAGATCGTCAACATTAACACCCTTGGCGACTATTTGTTTTACTGCCTGAAGAATTTCATCTCTCCCGCCGTAATTGAAAGCCACGTTCAGAACTAGAGTCTGATTGTCTTTGGTGAGCTCAATGGCTTCACGGACTTTTTTCTGTAATTCCTTGTCAATCCCGTCCAATCGCCCAATATGCCTGAGTTGAACCCCGTTTTTATGCAGATTATTCAGTTCCCTGTCCAGCATGGTTTTGAAAATCCTCATCAATCCCTGGATTTCTTCCTTTGGGCGTTTCCAATTCTCAGTAGAAAAGGCGTAGATCGTGAGATATTTGATTCCGAATTCTGCGCAGGCTTCGATAACCTCGCGCAGATTTTCAGTTCCTGCCTTGTGACCTGCAAGTCGTGAAAGTCCTCTTTCAAGGGCCCAGCGCCCGTTTCCGTCCATGATGATTGCGACGTGCGTGGGTATTTTTTGAAGGTTATCTGAGATTTCTTTATTCATGGAAGATTACAGCCGCAGTCTGCAGATATATCAAGCTGGTTTTCTGGTCCTGTTATTGACAGATTTGTTGAGGATATTTGAACTTTTTAACAGTAGATCAAACTTCCATGATTTCCTTTTCTTTTCTTTCACAAACACCGTCAATATTTTCTATGAAATTATCGGTGATTTCCTGGACCTTTTCCTCTCCCCTGTGCAGGTCATCTTCTGGGATAATTTTTTCGTCCTCAAAATCACGCAAGTTTCGGATGCTTTCCCGGCGGATATTACGAATGGAAATGCGGGCTTCTTCACCTTTAATACCGACCACCTTAACGAGCTCGAGTCTTCTCTCCTCTGTGGGAGTTGGTAGAACCAGACGAATGTTTTCTCCGTCATTATTGGGATTTAATCCCAGCTCTGAGGTAAGGATCGCTTTTTCAATATTTTTTAAGGATGATGGATCATACGGTCGGATAAGAAGCGAGCGGGATTCCGGGACACTGATGCTGGCTAATTCTTGGAGCGCGGTTTGAGTGCCATAATATTCAATTGGCAGCAGTTCCACAAGGGAAGGATTTGCGCGCCCTGTCCGGATTGAATTAAGTTCCTGGATTAAGGCACTAATTGTTTTTTCCATCCGATCTTCAGTTTCTTGATAAACATCCGCAAGCATTTTGAACCTCCAAAATCCAAACCCGCAATTTAGACACGTTTTTATCCTGATTTATGAACAAGGAACACTGAGATTTCAGCGCTACTTAATACTATACTCGATTAACCGGTCTTGATAAAGGCAAACTTTCCAAATGGGTCCCTGACTGATTTAATTATAATAATAACCAAGCAGAGCACAAGTAGAAAAATTAATATTTTGAGGAGTGAAGAAGAGAACCTTCAATAATAATCAAAGACTCATATTCCAGATATTCAAAAATCTGGCAGGAGTGCCGGGAAATGGGGTGTTAGCGTGGTTCTTCAGAAACCAGCGTGCCTACTTTTTCTCCCAGAAGTCCTTTTTGCAAAGCATCATGATCCCACATATTTACGACCAGAATGGGCAGTTTATTATCCATACAGAGGGATAAAGCTGTGGTATCCATTACTTCCAGGCGGAGGTTTATCGCGTCAATATAAGACAGGTTATCAAATAGAACAGCAGCAGGATTTTTCTCGGGATCTGAGTCGTATACCCCATCAACTTTGGTCGCTTTGATTAGGATATCTGCATCGATCTCCATTGCACGCAAGGCGGCTGCTGTATCTGTGGAGAAATAGGGATTGCCTGTCCCAGCCCCAAAGATTACCAACCGTTTTTTTTCTAGGTGGCGGATTGCTCGCCGGCGGATATATGGCTCTGCGACAGCTCTCATTTCAATTGCCGATTGCACCCGGGTGATTATCCCCTGGCGTTCCAGCGCATCCATCAATGCCATGGCGTTCATTACTGTCCCCAGCATGCCCATGTAATCTGCGGTGGCTCTGTCCATCCCCCGGTCCAGGCCCTGACGTCCCCTCCACAGGTTACCGGCACCGATGACGATGGCTATTTCAACCCCTAGATTATAAACAGCTTGGAGATGCTCAGCTAGATCCTCTGCCCGAACCGGGTCTATTCCGAATCCGTCTGGTCCTGCCAGGGCTTCACCGCTGATTTTTAGCAGAATACGCTTATATACCAGGTTTTTGTTCATAGATAATCCTTGTTAGTCAACTCTTCTGGTCATTATTATATAAGAAAAAAGCCAACCTGCTGGTTGGCTTTTATATTTTTATTCGATGCTTTCGCCTCGTTCCCACCTCTCAAAACGGCGAATAACGATATTTTCACCGATCGCAGCGATCTTTTCATGCAGGAGTTCCTGAATAATGAGCTCATCATCGCGAATATATGCCTGTAGCAACAGACAGTTTTCCGCTTTGAATTTCTCCACCATACCATCCAGGATTCGGTCTATGATATTATCCGGCTTTCCTTCCTCCTGATATCGAGTACGGGCAATTTCTTTTTCGTGCTCGATTACTTCATCCGGAATCTGGTCCTCCTTGATCCATCTGGGAGCTGCGGCGGCAATTTGCAGGGCAATTTCATGAGCAAATTGTCTGAATTCTTCTGACCGGGCAACAAAATCAGTCTCACAATTGATTTCCACCATCACGCCTACCCGGCCATCTCCGTGGGAGTACAGCTCAACTACACCTTCTGAAGCATCCCGATCAGATCTTTTGGCAGCTTTTGCCAATCCTTTTTGCCTCAGGTAATCAACGGCTTTATCAAAGTCGCCTTCAGCGTTCTGGAGCGCTTCCTTTACATCCAGAATACCGGATCCAGTCGCGTCACGCAATTTTTTGATTAATTCTACAGAAATATCCATTGGGTTTATACCTTCTCAGAATCTTCTTCTTTGCTTTCTTCAGCTGACGCATCATCAGATTCTTCGTCTTTACTTTCTTCAGCTGGCGCATCGTCAGATTCTTCTTCTTTTTCCTGATCTGATTCGTCAGCTTTATCATCTTTCATCTTTGCCAAAGTGGATGCACCGAGCAAATCCTCGTCACTCAACTCGTCACGGAGTTGTTCCGGCAGCTGGGCTTCGGCATCGGCCGCTTCCAGATCAGCTTCGTAATCTTTCCTCATATTGATGCCTTCGCTGACAGCCTGAGCGATGATCGAGACGATTAATTGAATGCCCCGGATCGCATCATCGTTGGCAGGAATAACATAGTCAATTTGTTTTGGAGAGCAGTTAGTGTCAACCATTGCCACAACCGGGATTTTTAATAAGTTCGCTTCATGAACAGGAATTTCCTCCCGGGAAACGTCAACTGCAAATAGCAGACTGGGGATTCCATCCATTTCGCGGATGCCGCCCAGGCGGCTTTCCAGGCGTTCAATTTCCCTGGTCATTCCCAATGCTTCTTTTTTTGTTCTGATTTCAAATTCACCCCGATCGCGCATGCCTTCCAGGCGTTCCAGTTCGTGGATCCGTTCCCGGATGGTTTGCCAGTTGGTGAGTGTACCACCCAGCCAGCGCCCGATCACGTAGGGCATGCCTACCTTTTCGGCATTCTTTTTAATGATATCCTGCGCCTGCCGTTTGGTGCCCACAAAAAGGACCGATCCTCCCTTGGCGACGGTTTCGCGGACAACTTCGTAGGCTTCTTCCAAAGCCTGTACAGTTTGCTGGAGGTCAATGATGTGAATATCATTCCTGGCAGCAAAAATGTATTCCCCCATGTACGGATTCCATTTCTGAGTTCGATGACCGAAATGCACTCCGCTTTCCAATAGTTCTTTCATTGATACAATAGGCATATTCAGCTCCTTGCGTTTAGCCTCCGTTTCCGTCTTTCCTTCCGGCACCAGAGATTGATCTCCGGCACGCACCGTTGGGTCGAGAAACGTGTGTGATACAAAATTTGTCCCGCATGATTGCGGGATCGAGAGCAGTATATCATGTGGGAAAGGTTTCGTCTAGATGAGGGGAAGCCCGGATCAATATTCAGAAGGATAAACTTAAGGGTAACTTATTCTTGTGTTAGACTATTTCCAGGGCAGTTGTATCTTTATGGTTTTTCTAAAATTATGAGGAGGGATGCATGAGTGAGGAACAGGTGAGGAGAGAGGAATTTAAAGTGAGCGGGGAAGCCCTGGTTGATAAAATCAAGGAATTAGCCCACGAGGGAAATATCCGCCGGATCATCATCAAGGATAAATCTGACCGCTCCCTGATTGATATTCCGCTAACATTTGGAGTGATCGGAGCTCTGCTTGCGCCCCAACTGGCAGCTATCGGTGCTATTGCAGCATTGGTTACCAACGCCACGCTTGTTGTTGAGATTGTGGAAGAGAGTTAATTAATAAAAAGGATCCCGGAGTTTTTAAAAACTCCGGGATCCTTTTAAGTTGACGCTTTATGGAGAGGGTAGTATACTCTGTTTTGAAAATTGAATAAAAACCTTCGGGGCAGGGTGAGCGAAAGCAATTCCCAATCGGCGGTAAAGCCCGCGAGCGTCAGGAATGACGCAGGATCCGGTGAAACTCCGGGGCCGACGGTATAGTCCGGATAGGAGAAGGTATTACAGGTTGTTTAATACCTGCGTGGTATTCTGAAAGCCCCGAAAGCTAACAAGCTTTCGGGATTTTATTTTCAGAAGACCTTATCCTGGCTTATGCCGCCCCGCCAATCCCGGCGGTTTTTTGGTTAAGGGGATTTAAATCTCTATGAAAGGTGCTTTTGAATTTCTTAAAAAAGTTGGATTTATAACACTCTCTTTAGTTGTTGGTTTAATTCTCTGGCAGGCTTTTACAGCTTATAGTGATATTCCCTCTTTTATTTTTCCCACCCCCTTGGATGTTTGGGAGAAATTCCTCTCTGTAATTCGGGATGGATCTTTATTATTCCACACCCTGGTGACCCTTCAGGAAGTTTTGATTGGGTTAACCCTGGGTCTGAGTGCTGCTACTCTGACCGGGTATTTCCTGGCGAAATCACGGACGGTTGAACGAGTGCTCTCTCCCTATATCGTTGCCAGCCAATCAATTCCCATCGTAGCCATTGCACCTTTGTTGGTAATCTGGCTTGGACCAGGTATCTTCTCTAAAATCCTCACCTGTGCTTTGATTGTCTTTTTCCCTGTGCTGGTGAATACGATTGTGGGTATACGTTCTGTTCCAGGGGAGTTATATGAACTAATGAAGTCCCTCCAGGCCAACCCCTGGCAGCGGATAATCAAACTCGAAATTCCAGCTGCCCTGCCGGTTTTCCTGGGTGGATTAAGAATTGGCGCGACTCTGGCGGTTATCGGTGCCGTTGTGGGAGAATTTGTGGGAGCTGACAAAGGTTTAGGATTTTTGGTGAACGTTGGTCGGGGATTATATGATACATCCCTGGTATTTGTGGCGGTTTTTACCCTGGTTATCCTGGCCTTGGGACTGTATGGATCGGTTGTATACCTGGAAAGCCGATTGCTTTCCTGGAAAAAAAGAGAATAACGAATAATAATATGTGTCTGGGAGAAATGAGATGAGAAGATATATCGGAATGTTGTTTACTATCCTGGTTCTGTTCTTAACAGCTTGCAGTGGGAAAACACCGCTTCAGCAGCCCTCCACTGAGCTTACCCATATTCGCCTACCGATGGGTTATATCCCTAATGTGCAGTACGCTGCTTTTTATACTGCGGTGGAAAAGGGATTTTTTGCCGAGGTAGGGATTGAACTTGAGTTTGATTATTCTTATGAAACCGATGGCGTGGCTCTGGTCGGGGCAAACGAACTCCAGTTTTCGCTTGTATCTGGAGAGCAGGTTCCCATTGCCCGGGCAGAAGGATTGCCTGTTGTGTATGTCATGGCCTGGTATGAAAAATATCCCATCGCAATTATATCCAGAGCTGAGCAGAATATCCAAAAACCGGAAGATTTAGCAGGAAAACGAGTTGCGCTGCCGGGATTATTCGGGGCAAATTATGTTGGGTTAAGGGCTCTCCTGGGAGAGGTAAACCTCAAGGAAAGTGATTTAACCCTGGAGTCGGTTGGATTTAACCAGGTAGAAATTCTGGCTGCCGGCACGAGTGACGCAGTAGTAGTCTACGTGGCTAATGAACCGATTCAACTAAAAGCCCAGGGATATGATCTAAACCAGATACTGGTATCTGATTATTTGGATCTGGTATCGAATGGATTGTTAACCAACGAAATAACCATATCTGAAAACCCTGACCTGGTTCGGAGAATGATCTCAGCAGCTCTGAAAGGCATCCAGTATACAGTGGAAAATCCTGAAGAAGCCTTCGAAATCTGTAAAAAATATGTCGAAGGGTTGGAAGATGCCGATCAGGAGGTCCAGATGGGAATTTTGAATGCCTCAATTGATCTTTACCAGACCGATCCCTATGGTTACAGCTATCCTGCCGCCTGGACTAACATGCAAGAAGTGCTGTTGAAGATGGAGTTGATGAAAAAAGAGATTAATTTAGAAGAAGCCTACACAAATGAATTCAGTCAATAATCAGCGATCTTTGCTTGAAGTAAAAAAACTGGGTGTGACCTTTACTGACGAGAAAGGATCTCTGCAGGCAATTAAAGAGATCAGTTTTTCAGTTGAAAGGGAACAATTCATCTGTGTTGTAGGGCCATCTGGAAGCGGAAAAAGCACGTTGATTCGCATTCTGTCCGGTTTGTTGGCTCCGACCACCGGTGCAGTGTTCCTGGATGGATCCGAAATTAAACAACCCCGCCAGGGAGTGGGTATCGTTTTTCAAAAAGCCAACTTAATGCCCTGGCGCTCAGTGCTGCGGAACATAACTCTCCCGCTGGAGATTAAAAGTGTACCGATAAAAGAGGCCCAAATCAAAGCCAGGGATTTAATTGAACTGGTTGGATTGGAAGGCTTTGAAGATTGGCTTCCCCAGGATTTGTCTGGAGGTATGCTGCAGCGAGTGGCGATTGCCAGGAGTCTGGTCCAGGATCCTGAACTGCTGCTTCTAGATGAACCCTTTGGAGCACTGGACGCTCTCACCCGTGAAAAAATGGGAGCTGAACTGCTGCGGATCTGGAGAGCCAGGAAAAAGACGGTTATTATGATTACCCATGATATATCTGAAGCTGTCTTTTTGGCAGATCGGGTGCTGGCGATCAGCCCCCAGCCTGGTAATTTGAGGTTAGACTTGAAAGTGGATTTAGAACGACCGCGTCACGAAGAAGACCGATTCACTACTGAGTTCGTGGGGTTGACCCAGCAGCTGCGCAAGGCAATTGAGTAATATCCCCCTTTTTATTGTCACACGTAAAGGACAAAGATTGACCTAGATTTGATATGAATCTGTGTTAATATTGTTCTGTTGGTTTTTAATGGTTATTTAATCAGTGGAGTAAATACTAATGGAAGAATTACAGCCTATAGAAGCTCATCCCCGGAAGGGAAACACCCTAAAATTTATTATTGGCGGAGTAGTTATCGTTGGGGCAATCATTTACCTGATTGTCTCCTCGTTATCAGCCAATGTGCAGTACTTTTTAACAGTTGAGGAAATTTTGAACAAGCAGTTGGCAGGGGAACTGACAGGGCGCAATGTTCGCGCATCAGGAGCTGTCCTGGGTGACTCAATTCAATATAATATGGATACGCTGGAATTGTCGTTTACTATCGTTCATGTCCCGGGGGATAATCTACTGCTTGAGGAAGAAGGCGGATTAGCCAGAGCCTTACACAATGCCGTAACGGATCCAAATCGACCCAGACTGGACGTGATTTATCATGGACCCATACCAGACCTTCTTCAAAATGAAGCCCAAGCTATCATTACTGGTGAGGTTCTTGCTTCCGGAGTATTTGAAGCGGATGAAATTTTGTTAAAATGTCCCACAAAATATGAAGGATCTGTTCCAGATCAAATAGAGACTGATTAAAAAATACCCATAAAATATTATTGGCAGGGAGATAGTTAATGGCACCTGATATTGGTTTTGGATCTTTGTTAATAACCTTGATTGTTTCAATTTACGGAATTGGGGCAGCAATCTACGGAGAGCGGAAGAAAAAGAAAGTCTGGATTCTCAGCGCAAAGCGGGCAATGGCCCTTGTATTCCCGCTTCTGACGATCTCTGTTGGATCCCTTGTTTATCTCCTGTTGACGAATCACTTTGAAATAGTGTATGTCACTCAAGTCTCCAGTTTGAGCATGCCGGATTACCTGAAGATCACCGCGCTCTGGGGAGGACAGGCAGGATCACTGCTTTTCTGGTCTTGGCTGCTGGCTGGTTTCACTTCTGCTGTTACACTTCGGAAATGGGATCGGGATCAGGATTTACTGCCCTGGGTAATTGTAGTCAGTTTGGCAACCCTGTTATTTTTTATAGTGTTAAATACTTTTTTTGAAAATCCATTTATCAGTTATTGGCAGACTTCAGAGGGAATCACAACAGCATTTTCCCAGCCTCCCGGAGGTGTCCAGCTCTTTCCCAGGGATGGTGGGGGATTAAATCCGCTGCTGCGGCACCCGGGAATGATCATTCATCCTCCCATGCAGTATCTGGGGTTTGTTGCTTTTATTATTCCTTTTGCGTATGCTATGGCTAGCTTAATTACGGGGCGGGCAGATGACCGCTGGATTCAACTCTCCCGGCGCTGGACATTATGGGCTTGGCTCTTTCTTTCCCTGGGCTTGGTTTTAGGCGCCCGCTGGGCGTATGATGTCCTGGGATGGGGAGGATATTGGGGCTGGGATCCGGTAGAGATCTCTGCTTTGATGCCCTGGTTGTCCGGAACGGCTTTTTTACATACTGTATTGATCCAGGAAAAGCGAGGCATGTTTAAACAGTTAACCATGGTTTTAATAATCCTGACCTATAACCTGGTTATCTTTGGAACTTTCTTAACTCGCTCTGGATTGTTATCCTCTGTGCACGCCTTTTCAAAAAGCTCAATCGGTCCTATATTCTTAGGTTTTATCGCGCTGACCTTGATTAGTTCATTATGGCTGCTGAACAAACGATGGATTGCCCTCAAATCAAGGCAGGTGCTGACCTCATTCTTTTCCAAGGAAGCGTTGATCATTATCAGCGTCGTACTCCTCTTAGGGATACTGGTAACCTCCTTCTGGGGAGTGATGTTCCCAAAAATTTCTGAACTGGTGACAGGACAAAAGGTTACAGTAGGACCGCCATTTTATGAACGAGTTGCTGCCCCTATCCTGGGAGGCATGTTAATAATTATGGTGATCTGTCCTCTGGCTGTCTGGAGTTATGCTTCATTTAAACACCTGGGGCGTTTGCTTTGGAAACCATTTGTCGTGTCATTAATTGGAATCGCCTTACCCCTTTACGGAGGGTTGACTCGTTGGCCCGCAGTAGTGGCTTTCTGGCTGGTGGCGTTTGTGCTGGCCGTGAATGGCTTTGAATTCTTCCGACGTACAAGAGTGCGGAGAAAGAAGGGACAAGATTCCCTGTGGGGTTCGATAGTACACGTCCTAAAAAGGAACCAAAGGGCTTTCAGCGCAATGATCATCCACATTGCCGTTGTCATGATGGCATTGGGGATCATCGGGATTGAATTTTTTCAAATAGAAACCCAGGGAACGATTCCAGAAGGGGGTGAACTGAGTCTGGGTTCCTATACAATGGTGTACGAGAAGCTTGACATCTTTGATACCACTGATGGGAGAAATGTCGCCCGGGCAATTGTTAGTGTAAACAAGGATGGTCAAACCATAGATACCTTGTATCCTCGACGAGATTTTTATTATGATTCTAACCAACCCGCGACCATTCCCGGTGTGCGCAGCACACTGGTAGATGATTTTTATGTAATCTTGGTGGATTGGAAAGTGATCTCATCAGAAGGCGCGACGTTTAAGGTTTATCACAATCCACTGGTAAAATGGCTCTGGATAGGAGCCTGGGTATTCATTGTTGGGGTTGTGGCGGCAACCTGGCCAGATAAGAAATCCAAACCGCTTCCAGTGAGGTCTCGATGATAAATCAATCAAAACGTTTTCTATGGTTACTTACATCAGCACTAATCCTGGTTGCCTTAATTCCAGGTTCTGCAATGGCGCAGGATTCATATCCAACAGACGATGATGTAAATGCAGTCGCCAAACAGCTTTTCTGCCCGGTTTGTGAAAACATTCCCCTGGATGCCTGCGGTACTACAGCCTGTGAGCAGTGGAGAGGAATTATCCGGAATAAACTCAGTGAAGGTTGGACAGAGGACCAGATTAAGACATATTTTGTGGACCAGTACGGCGACCGGGTTCTGGCGGAACCCCCCAGGAGTGGGTTTAATTGGGTGGTTTACATTGTACCCTTGTTGATTTTTGTGGGAGGCTTTGTCCTTCTGATACGAGCATTTCAACGCTGGCGAACAGCAGAACAGGAGGTGAGTTCCCGGAAGGGTGCTAAACGGGCGGTTGAATCGAGGAAAGCGCCAGACGAGTACATTAGCCGAGTGGAAGAAGAATTAAATAAAAGATCCAAGGGATAATTATGAAAAAATTATTACTCTGGGGAGGATTAGTATTCCTTCTAATATTTCTGGGAGTTGGTATAAATCAATCCCAGAAGGGACAGGTCGGCCGGGGAGAGATGGCTCCGGATTTTGAGTTGATATCGTTTTCAGGTGAAACATACCAGCTTTCTGATTTCCGCGGCAGTGTAATTGTGGTGAATTTTTGGGCCTCATGGTGTGAATCCTGTAAACCTGAGGCAGTAGATTTGGAGGCTGCCTACAAGTTTTACCAGCCCAGGGAAGATGTTTTATTCCTGGGGGTAGACTATGTGGATACTGAACCTGAAGCGTTAGCTTACCTGGAAGAGTTTCAGATCACCTATCCCAACGGACCGGATTTGCGAACTAAAATTTCCCAGGCATACCGAATCACGGGCGTTCCAGAGACATTTGTCATTGATCAGGAAGGTGTCATCGTTCATGTTCGGATCGGCCCCTTTAAGTCCCTGGAAGAAATTAAATCATACATTGATCCATTATTGGATCTCTAAACTATAGACGGGTGGTGTTCATGGCTGTGAGTTCTTTTTTAATCGTATTGGGTATATTTATCCTGACAGGGGTCATAATTATTCGCCCTTTTCTGGTGGAGACGGATACTCGCGGGGCGCCTGTGCCTAAAAAGTATGATTCTCTCACCGCTGAAAGGGAACGATTATTATCCTCCATTGAGGATTTGGATCTGGAATTTGATCTGGAAAAGATATCCTCCCAGGAACATGCCCGGAACAGGGATATTCTGCTTTCCCAGGCCGCAGAGGTAATTAAGCAGGTGGATAAGCTGGAAAAAAATATCCCGGCTGATAAGCGTATTTCCTCAGCTCCAGAAAGTGAGGATGACCTGGAAGAGATGATAGAAGCCCGGCGCCGCGAGTTAAAGAAGGAAAAATCCAATTATTGTTCGCATTGTGGAAAAGCTGTGAAATCGGAGGATCAATTCTGCGGACAGTGTGGAGAAAAATTGTGAATCGGCGGGTATCTACTTCAATCCCTGTCCTTTGTACCCTGATTATCAGTTTATTGTTATCAGGCTGTTTGAACCTGTCAGATGATGTGACACCGCCTCCAGAGGTCATTAAGACCAATCCAGTGGTAAATACACCCATTCTTCCAACTTCTGTGCTGACTCAGGAACAACCCCTGCCCAATGAAACGACACCGGATGAAACTATACCGGAAGAAACTGCATCGAGTGTAGTTTATGTTGAAGTAAATGATCATACGGGGGGAACGCTGCTGGATCTAGCCCTGGATGTTAGCCTGGAAGCTTATGACAATTTTACCCAGGTTTTCCAAAAGACCCTGACATTGCCCTCAACCGGAATAATTGATTTTAACGATGTTCCCTTTTTAGAAGGAAGAGTGTACTTTGCTTCGATTGCCTACGGCGGCGCAGTTTACCGTTCAGAAATCACTGAATTTGCGCCTGGCGCATCTGAATTAGGGCTGCATGTGCATATATTTGACACTACAGCAGATGATTCCGGATTGTATATTGACCGGATCCATGTTTTGGTTGAATTTTCTGAGCCTGGTCTGCTTCAAATTGTGGAAATTTATATATTTTCTAATAATGGAGAAGCGACTGTGGTCGCTGGATCTCCTGATCAACCGACAGTTTTCTTCCCTCTTCCTGAAGGCGCAGCTGCCATTGAATTCGAGGATGGGCTCCTGGGTCAGCGCTATCTGAAAACCCAAGATGGCTTTGGCGACACTGCGAACATTACACCCGGGTCCGGGGTGTACCAGGTACTGGTATATTACACGCTGCCCTACCAGGGAAATAAACTGGATTTTGCTCAGACAATTAATTACCCTGTTGGTGCAGTAGTTTTAATGACCCCTGTCAATCAAGTAGAAGTGAAAGGAAATTTCCTGGAGGATCTTGGTGTTCAAAATATAACCGACGGCGCATTCCAGGTTTATGCCGGCGGAGGACTCAGCCGGGGGGAGGAACTGCAGTTCCAGATCTCTGAGAGTTCTGAAACCGCTCTTGTTCAAGATGAATCTTCTCCAGTAGAGATCCAGGGATATTTGATTGGGTTGGTAGCCCTGGGTGTGGTGATGATCCTGGCAGGGAGCTGGCTTTTCCTCCGGAATAGGCGATTGAGTAGGGAGGAGCACGCACTGGAAGGAGATCAAGAAGGGGCAGAAGAAGATCAGGATCAAATCCTGGATCAAATTATTGCGCTGGAGAATTTATACAATTCAGGAGAAATCAGCGAAAAATCTTACCTGAAAAAAAGACAAGAGTTAAAGAATAAATTGAGCGGACTGGTTCAGAATTAAAATTCAACTTTATGATCCAAGTAAATAAACTAGTTAAGCGCTTTGGTCCAATAACAGTATTGCGAGAGCTGGATTTTGAAGTCCGCTCTGGAGAATTTGTGGCATTATTGGGACCAAATGGAGCAGGGAAGACCACCTTATTAAGAATCCTGGCGTCGCTTTCCAAGCCGACTTCCGGTTTGGTCCAGGTGGCTTCTTATAGACTGCCGGAAGGAGCGGTTGCAGTTAGAGCTCAATTGGGTGTAGTTTCTCATCAGCCGCTGCTTTACGGGGATCTCACAGCGGAAGAAAACTTGTACTTTTATACCCGGTTATACGGCGTGGAGCGACATCGAATAGGGGAAGTGCTTGACCTGGTGGGTCTCTCCAGCCGCAAATCAGACCTGGTGCGGGTTTTTTCCCGAGGGATGCAGCAGCGTTTGGCAATCGGCCGGTCTATTTTACACAACCCCCGGATATTGTTACTCGATGAACCCCACACTGGTTTGGATCAGGAAGCAGGTGAAATTTTGGATAATGTGCTGCGGGAGATCGCCCTTGAGGGACGGACAGTGGTAATGACTTCCCACGATTTAGTCCGGGCCGCTGAATTGGCATCCCGGCTGGATATCCTGTCCAAAGGAAAGATTAAAGCTACTACCGCAACTAATAATCTTAAATCGGCGGATTTGGTAACTTTATACCGCAAGGCGCTGCAGGGAAATGGAGAATCGGTATGAAATCCTACCTGAGTGCGATCCAGGCAGTGATCTGGAAAGATCTCACCGCGGAATGGAGGACACGAGAAAACCTGTCCGCCATGCTGGTATTTGCCCTGTTGGTGATCCTGATCTTTAACTTTGCTCTTGAGCTGGATATTCAGGCTCAGGAATCCCTCTCCGCAGGAGTGCTGTGGACAACTTTTATTTTTGCGGGGACAATCGGGCTTAACCGGTCCCTGGCGGTTGAAAAGGACCGCGGCTGCCTGGATGGCTTGCTGCTGGCCCCGGTTGACCGCAGTGTTATTTATTTTGGTAAGGCAATCGGCAATTTAATCTTTATGCTGCTAGTAGAAATAATCGTCTTGCCAGTATACAGTTTCCTGTACCAGGTGCCTGTCTTTCAGCCTGGGTTTTTGTTAGTGGTATTATTGGGTTCTATTGGTTATGTTGCTGTCGGAACGCTGCTGGCGACAATGGTAATTCAAGTCAGAACGCGTGATATCCTGCTGCCAATCCTGCTTTTCCCGCTGACTTTGCCGGTAATTATTGCGGCCGTGAAAGCAAGCCAGGGATTTTTGTTAATGATTCCGTCGGCAGAAATCGCCCCCTGGCTGAATTTGTTGATCGTTTATGATTTGATATTTACTGCAGCAGCTTTTATGGCGTTTGATTATGTGGTGGAGGAATGATATATGACTAAAAAACCTCTCTTGCTTTCTATTCTTGATGGCTTATCCGGGTTGATGATCCTGATAGCTGCTGGTCTTGTATTTCTTTATGCCCCGGTAGAAGTGATGATGGGACCGGTGCAGAAAGTATTTTATTTTCATGTAGCCACAGCCTGGGTAGGCATGTTGGGATTCATGGTAGCTGGGATAGCCGGGGTTGTTTATCTGCGCAAAGGGGACCTGGTGTGGGATATTGCAGGGTATGGCGCAGTGGAAATCAGCTTGATATTTTTTCTGACAGCAATTATCCTGGGTTCTATCTGGGCCAGGCCAATCTGGAATACCTGGTGGACCTGGGAGCCACGGTTAACAACTGCGGCTATTGTTGAGCTTATTTATGCAGCCTATCTATTGTTGAGGAAGGGAGTGGATGATCCGGAACGGCGGGCCCGATTTTCGGCGATTTATGCCATATTTGGTTTTTTCAGTGTGCCGCTGACGTTTATTTCCATCCGTCTGCTGCGGACCATTCACCCGGTGGTTATTGGCAGCGCTGAAGCTGCCAGTCAGGGAGGATTTAACATGGATTCACCGATGAAACTAACCTTTTTCTTCAGTCTGGCAGCTTTTACGGTCTTTTTTGCTGATTTGCTCTGGCATCGGATCCGGTTGGGAAAATTGCGAGCTGAGGTTGAAATACTGCGGATTGATTCTTATTCAAAGGGAGAGTGACCCATGCTGTCTGGATTATTTGTACCTGATACTGTAGATTACATGATCGCTGGTTACCTGGTAGTTGGGGTGATGATCTCAGGATATATCATGAGTTTAGTTTTGCGCTGGAGAAAAACTCACCAGGAGTATGTATATCTCCGAGAGGATCAAAATTAACCAAAAAAGCCCCGCCAGGGGCTTTTTTTATTTGTTTCGAATCATAGTAATTAGCTCAAAAGTAAATATTGCTAATAATGAACCAAGTCCACTGGCAGCAATATCCCAGGGATCATAATGTGTGCTGGCTCCCCACAGCGGTCTGAGCTCTTCAAATGACAATATTATAAAAATTACTGCAGAACTGAGAAATACTATTACACGGCTATGTTTGGGCTGCTTGCTCAAGACTGCATTCACAAAAGCCAGACTGATCAGATAGGCAGCTATAAAATTTGGAAAACAACCCGTTAAAGTTCTAGCGAACCCTGAATGGATTGACGCTGGTCTTAATATTTCTTTATTTAATGAGACTAAACCAAATAAAGAAGCGATTATAAGTAAATTGAGTCCAATAATTCTAGCTCCCTTTTTAAATTTCGGTTCTGGCATTTGTGTTTCCCTTCTTATTATCTATAATACATTATTTGTGAGAACTTCCCGCAGCATTTATTTGTTTATTTAGTCTCTCTCTTCCCCTTTAGAGATCGTTAGTAGACTCCGACTATCTCTATTCAAGATCAGGCGGGTTATGTCAGGGCAGGTGTAATGCCCTACGGGCTAAATTGGATTCTTAAAATCTTAATGAAAGACAGCTGAGACCACCATCAAGTTTTTGAAACTCAGAAACCTCAACTTCAATTATTGTGTAACCAGCTCTTATTATGGATTCCCTTGCTTTTGGATAACCTTGGGGTATTAAAACTCGGTCGTTAACCCAAACGCAATTTGATGCATAGCTTTCATCTTCAGCTATTTCTATAAGATTAAAATCCTGAAATTCTTCCTTTTTTAAAAACTCACCGCTTGCTGCTAGATTGTTTTGTTCTAAATAAGCCACACCGGTCTTCAGATGGAGAGTTTCTTCCAGCTCGACCATAGACCCACTCAGCCCATAATTTTCCAGGAAGCGGATGACTTGTTCCGCTCCGTTCACGTTTGTTCTTTCTGATAGTCCAATATAAAAATGGGATCCCACCATCATGATGTCTCCCCCTTCGACTGTTCCTGGAGCCAGGACTTCTTCAATATTCACGTAAAATCCTTTCAGAACGTCTTTGATTGCCGCCGTCTCTCCTTTTCGTGATGGCGCGCCAGGATTGGTAATGATTGCACAGTTTTTTGTTAACAGGGCAACATCTTCAACAAACGTGGAATCAGGGAATTGTTCATCTGGTCCCAATACCAACACTTCTAATCCGCTCTTTTCCAGCGCTTCGATATAGTCCGTGTGTTGGGCCAATGCTTTTTCGTAATCTGGAATGCCCAGATTCGCAGTGGTCAATCCATGGATCATACTTATCCCCGGGATTCTTACAATGGCTCTCTTGAACATATATTTTCCTGAATCTTTTTTTGTCTTAGTTTACCTACTTATCATTAATGAACACATCGCCGTTATCTAACGGAGCCGAAGCCCTTCGATTTCCTCCTCGGCGGAGTTTATGCAGAGCCCTTTGACAGAGTTTATCCTGAGCGAAACGAAGTGGAGCCGAAGGGCTCAGGACAGGCTTAGCGATGTGTTCAGGGTGCACTCAGGAGAGGTGGAGCAGGGTGCTAGGCGCTTCATCAGTTCCAAAAAAGATAGAACAGGATTGCCTGCGGACCATAATTCATTATGCCATGTAATATTGCAGGGGCGATTACGCCTTCACTTTTTTCGCGCACAATTCCAAAGATCAATCCGGCCATCATTGTCCACAGAATATGCTGCCATGCCAGGGTTTCTGGATTCCAACCCCAATGCCAAAGACCAAAAAGAACGGATGAGATAACCAGTCCCCACCCCCAACGAATGCCAAAGATATGCCTGGGCCGCCCAAATACTGAATTCAGCCGGGATTGGATATATCCTCGAAACAAGATTTCTTCGCTTAATGCAACCAACAAGTAGAAATATATGACCGCAATAAAAACGCTCCCAAGCCTATTTGAGATTTGAGATGCAATTGGAATGAGGGCTAATCCGCCAATGACCCCAATTTTTTGCCCTGTGGACTGTTTTTCTCTGACCAGATAGGCAAACCAGAAAAGCAATCCGATCTCAATGATTGAAATCAGGATTGCCCCTATCCATTGGGTCCAATCAATCCAGCTGAGTAGAACGCTAAGAGTGAATATTGGAAAGAAACCTTGAGCAGTTATTTCGATTTGACCTCGGAGTTTCTCGGGAATTAGGATTTTTGGTTTATGCTGATCTCTGATAACGTAAATTAAGAATGAAATAATCAATAGAACAGCATAACTTGGGAAAAGAAAGCCATCCAAAGAGTCCGGGATCTCCTTGGTCAGGGGAATGGACTGAACATATCTAAAAAGATAACTCATCAGGAGGAAGATAACACTAACTTCAATGATGCTTAGAACTTTTGCTTTTATCTCGATACCCCATTACTAAATATATATTAGGTCATTAAAACACTAAGCGCCTAACTGATTATTCACCAACTTGCCTTGCCTAAATTGAAATACTTAAAAACTCTCCGCTTTGCCTCCGGTGCTGCCTGGGCTGATGCAATTTAGCTGGGGTGGCTTTTTCATTTAGGAGAATCATCATCTTCTAAATTCTACCTTGATTTCTACGACATAATTATAGACTTCTTCGGCAGTGACGTACAACTACCACAACGAATGTGTGTGAATTCTTGTTCGGATTAGGGCTCAAGTCATCCTTGAGTAATGGGGTTGGCATTTCAATCAGATAAGATCACACAGTGCCCCGGAGTAAAATACTTAAACACCGGCAGCTTCCATCCTGCTCAGTTCATAACTTCAGCTGGCTGGTGTACCATAATAATTGGTACTAATGCTGGGAGCAGGTCAATCACCTTGACTCTCCACCTACTGGAGGTTGTATACTATGGGTGAAGGCCTTCAAAAAGTAAAGCCGTGAGCGGAGAATACAATGATTAGAATCGGACTCTTTTCTAAACTCAGCCAGGTTCCGGTGAAAACGCTGCGTTACTACAATGAAATCGGGCTGCTCGAACCTGCCGAAATTGACAGTTTCACCGGCTATCGGTACTACTCGGTTACCCAGCTTCCTCGCCTGAACCGCATTCTGGCGTTGAAGGATCTAGGACTATCCCTGAATCAGATTGCCCGTTTGTTAACAGAAGAACTACCTGTAGAACAACTTCGCGGGATGCTCCGTTTGAAGCAAGTGGAGATTCAACACCAAATGCAGCAGGAAGAGGAGAAATTGGATCGAGTCGCCGCTCGGTTGAGACAGATTGAACAGGAGAATAAAATGTCGAACTATGATGTTGTGATCAAAAAAGTAGAACCCCAACGAATCGCTTCTGTGCGAGATGTGATTCCCAGCTACCCCGAACAGGGGCATCTCTGGCAGGACTTGGAAACCGTGATGGTCCAGAACCAGATCAAATCCACTGGTCCCTGCTTAACGCTTTACCATTCAGATGAGCCAAAGATCGATGCTGAGGTATGCGAACCCATAGCTGAAGATATCTCGCTGCCCCAAAATACCCAGGTGCAGACACGTGAGCTGCCCGCTGTCGTAGTGGCTGCTGTTATCCACCACGGGCCGTTTAACACCCTTAGCGAATCCTATGAGGCGGTTTTAAAGTGGATTGAAGCCAATGGCTACCAGATCAATGGTCCTTGCCGGGAGATTTACCTGCAGCCCCCGACTGAGATGGGCAGCCAAACTGATCCTGATACGGTGACGGAAGTTCAGTTTCCGGTAATAAAGAGTTAAAAATATGGGGGTGACAGCGAGATCACCTCGTGTCCAGCTACGCTGCTCTCAGTTTGAGGGCAGCGCAGACGGTTATCCGCGGACTACACTTGCATCTAATGTAGGCTGACAATCAGAGGTTGGAGTAAGGCTGAATTCAGCGGGTTGTGACTTTGTTCCAACTTTTTTGCCCCAGCCAGACAACTCCATAGACAATTATCAGCAGACCGACCGACATGAGCACCTTAACCTCTTGTGGAGAATAGGCGCGCACATCAGAGAAGAAAAAGAATACCGAGACACCTATCCAAATCACCGCGATGATCACGTCAAAGGCAGACAGCTTTCTCCGTTTGAGAGTGGACTTTTCAGCTCTGGCAGAAGCATCAGTTGATAAAGAGGCGTCAAAGCGGCGCATGCTGAGTGCGATTGAATCTGTAGGGCAGACATCGGTACACTTTAAGCAGAGAATGCAGTCTGAATTGCGCACTTCACCGTGGGTATTGAGATCGCCCATCACGTCAACCTGCATATCGCAAACCCGGTTGCACTTCCCACAAGCGATGCACTCGTCATTTAC
>JBARSJ010000019.1:0-5274 GCA_049644685.1 Anaerolineales bacterium | reverse complement strand
TTCTTGTTCAGCCCACTTCGCGATTCGTTTCATTGGCATTCCCCTAAATTATTGAGATCCAGATAACTGAAAAAGAGACCATATTATTTTATTGAATACTACATAACGGAAGAGCTCACCCGCAGCCGGGTCTTGCCTTACCCGTCCTCCGTCCCCAGTCTTCCGTCTTAACCGGCTGTCGGGTGGAGCGGGGGTTAGGCATTCTTATGTGAACTTTTTTCTCGTGCGACCGCAGCTGCCAAAATACATACAATCTCATACAGCATTGAAGCACCAACCAGGGAAGTATTCCCGGTAGGGTCAAAAGGTGGTGAAACTTCAACCAAGTCCCCGCCAATAAGATTAAGACCTGCAAGCCCTCGAATTAGCGCCTGTGCTTGGATAGTCGTCAAGCCCCCAATTTCTGGTGTTCCTGTGCCTGGGGCAAAGGCTGGGTCAATACTGTCGATATCGAAGGAGATATAAGTAGGATCCTGCCCTACCACACGTCTTGCTTCATCAAGCGTGGCCTCAATCCCCAAAGACGTAAATTCTTCCATGTAAATGACCCGGATCCCAGCCTCTTCAGAAGTCTGCCAGCTTTCCTCTGAGTTTTGTGCACCTCGAATACCAATTTGAATCACCCTTTTTGGGTCTAGGAGACCTTCTTCTATTGCTCTCCGGAATGGCGTGCCGTGGGTAAACTTATGACCAAATTCACGATCACTCATATCGGTATGAGCATCTATATGCACCATACCCACCGGTCGTTCAGCTGCGACAGCGCGTAAAATTGGTAAACTGATAGAGTGGTCGCCGCCAACACTCAGGGGCATTGCACCGGCTGCACAAATCTTAAAGTAAAAATCAGTAATGTCGGACAAGCATTGTTTTTGATCAAAAGGATTCGTGAAATTTACATCTCCTAAATCTGCGATGTTGCATAGTTCATAAGGATTCACGTGCGTTACATGATGAATGGAACGTGTAAAACTGGACATATTGCGAATTTCCCGGGGACCATGTCGCGCACCTGGTCGGTTTTCGGTTGCACCATCATAGGGAACACCTATCAGGGCAATATCAACACCAGATGGGTCGTTTACAAGATGTCTTCTCAATAATGTTGCAACACCGCCATAACGAAGGGGAGCCGCTTCCAAATTAGATACCTCTTTCATGTTTTTCATACTCCAGTCTTCTTAAATTATAGAATGCCTAACGGATGAGCTCACCTGCTGGCGAGTGTTTCCTGATATTTATTATAGAACTGAAACCAATAAGAGGGGTATAAGAGCTTTTTGCCAGTAAATAACCGGCAGTCAGGTGGAGCGTGGGTTAGGTGTTAATAAAAGGATTGCAATAATCATCTCCAATCAGGACAAAATCCTTCCGTAATGTAAACCATTTCCTTTGTCTTAATATTGAGTTTGTAGATATCACCAGCCCTATCATTGAAAATTACCCATTGATTATCAGAAGACCATCCAGGACGGCAAATGAACTCAAAATCATCATCTTCATTGATCGGAGTTTCAAAATTCTTCTTTGTTCCATCCAACAAGTTTTCAACTACTAGGTACCCGCTGTAATCAAAATAAGCTAATAATGTTCCATCATCTGATTGAGATGGATGAACACCGATAAATTCTTTGACATCACCGGTTTTATTATTAATTAGGAGTGTTTTATAAGGTCGTTCCAACATATTGAATTGGCTTTTATTCGTATCTAAAAGCATTACCGATAAATAGTACTTTGAAAGGTTTATGTCATATAGCCAATACTCCGCACTTATAGGAACCTTTAGTTTTTCAATAACCTGACAGCTCATGACATCATATTTCACTATTAGCTGCTCATCACCGCTTATTTCAGAGCCTGCAAGTTGTACATATCCGGAATTCAATTCGGAAATCCATGCAATTACTGATCCGTCATCATTAAATTCAAGGTGATAACCAGCCAGGTCAATATCAACGCAGTCCTTTCCATGCATAAAACCATCGCTATCAATGATTCTAACATTGGGACTAACATCACTAATAGTAAATACTAGTTCATCACCATTTGAATTCCATCGAGGGCCATTTACATAAGTTAAGTAGTTTCTAGGCCACAAGATTGCAGATCCTCCGGCAATATTAAAGAATACTACTTCTAGATTTTCTCCGTCAGCATCAATAAACCCGATAGTCTTCTTTGTAGTTCCATGGGCGAAGAAAGGATCGTATGGAGAAAACACGATTTCCGATTCGGGTAATCCCTCAGAAAAAGGTTGCGGTGGCTCATATCTACCAAAACTCGATTTAATTTTGGAGAATAGAAATATAAAACAAACCCATACCACAATTCCTAAAACTCCAAGGATGATTAGTATTGTAATGGTTTTTTTTATTTATGATATATCCCCTTGTTTGATACACCTAACGGAAGAGCTCAGCGGCGCGTTCCCCAGCGTCCGCTGGAGCGGGTGTTAGGTAACTACAATGAACATAGTTATTTCAGAATGCCAAACAGATCTCTAAAAATGTAAATCCTGTTTCGTTTCTGATCAGAAATCTCAACCAAAATACCTTTGTCCTCAAACTTACTTAATAGGTTATATACAGTTTGAGGACTTGCTTCAAGATTGCTTTTTAGAACCGGGTAATTAACAATTGGTCTGCTAAAGATGAAATCAAGCATTGGAATTCCATAGACAGACCCCATTTTTTGAACTGATTCTTTAAGTTCATTATACAGATTAATTATCTTTAGAACTGATTCCTGAGTTCGTAATGCTTGAGTATTAAGACCTAAGAGGAAGAACTTAATCCAAGTGTTCCAATCACCATCAACATCCACAGCGTGAAGGGCGTTTATATAATCAGATCGATTCTCTTCAAAATACTCACTTATATAGAGTATTGGATATCGCAGCATTTTTCTATCACATAAGAACAAAGGTATGATCAACCTTCCAATTCGCCCGTTACCATCAAGAAAAGGGTGGATAGCTTCAAATTGATAATGTGCTACAGCTATTTGAACTAATGGATCCTTTTCTTTTTTTGAGTTAATATACTTTTCCCAATTCTTGAATAGTTCTGGTATCTTCTCCGGGGGTGCAGGTATAAAGGATGCATCTGCTATTTGGGCTCCAAGTTTACCGATAAAGACAATCTCCTTTCTAAAGTTTCCACGATCTTTTCGAGATCCTCTAACGGAATTTAATAGGATGAAATGAGCTTTCTTTAGTAAGTTTTCTCCAATTGCTCTTTTATCAAGTTGGCTCAAAGACTCTTCCAATGCTTTTCGGTAGTTAATTATTTCCTGAGCATCTCTCCTGAGCTCTTCATTTTCTAGTGATGTATTTTCAACCTCATAACGAAATACTTGTTCAAGTGTTGCTATTGTTCCTTCAATAGATGAACTTACTACAGCTTCTTTAGTTAGAAGGGGAGTAACTAATAATTGCGGATTCACAACTGGATGCAATAATGACCCAGAAAGATTACCAATTTCTTCTCTGGCATCACCAATGCTTGTGATTAACTCTGAATAATCTAGTTTTGGTGGTAACAAAGGTGGAATATATGGTTTATGCTCATTCATTTAATTTCAACCCTGGCTGTTCTAATCCTAGTGGAAATAATAGAATACAAGAAACGTTATTCTAATAATACGCCAAACGCTAGAATAACACAAGTGCTTATTCTAATCCATTTGAACAAGATTAGTTACCCAACGAATGGCGGTTGAGCCGCACGCGCGACTCTTGCCCAGCCAACTCCGCCTACCAACCCTCACCAATGCCGTAACCAACGACGATACCAACGCGCGAAGCGCGGGTCGGCTCCAACCGCGTGTTGGGCAGCACTTGCTCTTTAACTCAGCGGCTCTCTTTACCTAGCCCTCTCACACCCCGTCTTCTGCTGTCTCCACCGTCGTTCCAATTTTCAATATGTCCGCAATATTGGCTCGCGGATCAATCACCGGCTGTATCAACGAAGTCTCGCAAGTCATTATCGTTGTCACTCCTGGCCCATGCCCTGCTAGCATACAGTCGCTATGAACCACCACACCTATTGTCACTGCCCCCTGCCGGTAAGCCCGCCCATATCGATTGTCGTGATCCATTAACGCTACAAAATCCCCGAATCGTATCTTGTCAAGCTGATATTCTTTCACCGTTTCTGGATCGCTGGTTACAATATCATAATCCCCTTTCGCTACATGTGCCGCCCCTACTCCTGACCCCATACAAACCGCTGGCACTATGGTCGTCACCGGTACTTTTAATTTGGACTCGCCCGACTTTTCGATCTCCATTTTTTCCAATAACTCGGGGGCAAGATTATAGAGCATGATGTCGGGATACCCCATTAGCTTCAACCCCTGACCTTTGGCAAAGATTATGATTTTGTCATCGTAGGTCAGCTTTTCTTTCACTTCTCGCGAAAAATCGACTATCACATGTTCTGATCCGCCGTGATGGCCTATCACATAGCCTGTCGCTCCTTTCGCTTCCCCTGAAACGACTTGGGCTTTGTTGCCTACACACGAATAGATCTGCAGTGATATGTTCGGGTGTTCAAGTGGCTTTTTTGTGTCAGCTGTACAACTAACACCGGGCTCAACATGATCTCCCGCCCAGCCAAATGCGGAATCACCCACTTGCATGTTCAGCGTAATGCCGCCAATTGAGGGAAGTATGAAAGGTTTCCCATGATGGTCAACACCCCAATTGCCCCTCGTTTTCGGAGGACCAGGTTGACATTGCAATAGAAATTCTACGATGTGCTTTTCATTTGTCTTGAACATGTCTTCTCCTTATAGAACTCGATCTGTTCTTAAGAATCTTGCTAACTCACTACTTGCGAGAAATGTGCCGCCCAACGGTTTTGAGCTAAGCGGCGCCGGTTAATACCCAAAAATAGATTTGCGGCTTCCTCCGGCGTCCGCTTCAGCGAATTGTTATCTGGTTTTTTTTGCTATATGCCTAAATCTTAGCTGATTTCAAGCAGTGGGGCTCAGGACCGTTGCCTTCAAATCATATCCAATCAATTCACGAAAATAGGCACTGTAAAATCTCCTTATAGCTTGAGTTTTTTGTGGAACTCTGATTGTCGATACGAGGCACAGGCCTCAATCATTTTTCAAACCCCGGATAATTTCTGCTAAACTCGGTCTTTTACCGTACATTATCATAAACGTCCTGAATATTTTTATTGAGAAAGATAGCCCCACGATGACGGAAAGCCCTAACACGGCAATACTCGTCAGGATCTGCCATGTCGGAACATCCGACAC
>JBARSJ010000018.1:0-3398 GCA_049644685.1 Anaerolineales bacterium | reverse complement strand
AGGCCCGCCTTACCCCTTCCCGTATCGGGTTGGTAAACTTCGGCGAGAAAACTCAAAAACGCCTGAAAGTTGCCGTCCTGATCACCTTCGTGCTGGTCTTATCAACCGCCGTGACCTGGTACCTTTCCGCCCAGGGATACATGCTGCCCAAAGGTTCCGTTATGGGAGCTTATGGGTTTGACATCCTGATCGGCGTGATCGTTCTGGCTATTTTCAGCGCCATGGCTTACACCCTGGAACTCACCCGCTACTATCTCTACGGCCTGCTTTTAGGAGCCAGCTTCCCGCTCCCAACGATTTTTCCCATCTCTGACGGTCTACCCACACTGCTCTCTGGAGTTGTGATCGTCAGCATCGGCGCGGTCCTGCTGGTCCGCTTCCTGGACAAGTATCCCGCAGTTGGGGAGGAAAACTAACATGGCTGATAAAAAATCCCCCAACCCCACTGCCGAACTGGACCCGCTGATCCACACTCCCTCGAGGTTGAACATCATCACCAACCTCTACGTAGTAGAAAGCGCAGACTTTATCTTCCTCCGCAATCTGACCGGGCTGACCTGGGGCAACCTCTCCGCGCATGTGTCGAAACTGGCTGAGGCAGGGTATGTGGAAGTGGAAAAAACTATTGTTAACAAGAAAACTCATTCAGTAGCGGCGCTGACAGAGGCGGGGCGGAGTGCCTTTGAGCAGTACAGAGAACAGATGATGAGCGTCTTGAAAAAATGACCGAGGACCGAAGACTGAGGACCGAGTCCCCGAAAGGGGGCTTTTCCCGAACAAGGATTCGGATTCAAGAATTGTTATAATCAATATACTAGTACCTCAACGAACAGAACTCAGCCTTTGGTTTCAACCATGGGGCATTTGAGGAAAAGACCAAAGGATGCTACACAACCGACCGATGGCGGAAGACCGATTTCATAATTGGAATATTTTCCTGGAGGTTCTCCATGGGAGCAATCCCCCTCATTCGCTTTGAAAACCTGAGTAAAACTTTCGGCAGTAAATCAAAAAGGATCAAGGCTGTTGATGATCTGGATCTGGAGATTTCATCCGGGCAGGTCTACGGTTTTTTGGGCCGCAACGGGGCCGGAAAAACCACCACCATTCGTTTACTGCTGGGATTAATCCATCCAACCCGGGGCCGGGCTCTGATCTCCGGAGAAAATGTTCAAAAAAATCCACAGATCCTGCAGGGAGTCGGGGCCCTGGTTGAAGATCCTGGTTTTTATAATTTCATGAGCGGGCGCGATAATCTGCTCACCTTACTTTACACGGCCGGCGAACAGCCTTCCGGCCGCATTGATCAGCTGCTGGACTTAGTGGGACTCTCCAGCCGGGCTTCTCAGAATGTGTCCGGTTATTCCAAAGGCATGCGCCAGCGTTTGGGCCTTGCCGCCGCCCTGCTCAGTGATCCGGATTTGCTCATCCTCGATGAACCCACCAACGGCCTGGATCCCAACGGCATGCTGGAGATCCGGGGCTTGATTCGCGATCTGGTTGATAAAGAGGGCAAGACGGTTTTCATCTCATCCCATCTATTAAACGAAGTTGAACAGGTTTGTGACCGGGTGGCGATCATCCATCAGGGACAGATCGTGCGGGAAGGGGCAGTTGCTGAATTGTTAGCGGGAGAGTCAGACACCCTGCGTTTACAAGCCACTCCCCTGCCGGGTGCTCTGGCTGCACTGAAGCCCGATTGGGATCCGGTAGCAGATACCCAGCCTGATGATAGGGAAAAGCCCTGGATCCAGGTAAGTGCTCCACTCGGGACAGCTCCGGAAATTATCCTCCGTCTGGTAGAGGCTGGCATCCAAGTGCATCAGGTTATTGAACAGAATCAGAGCCTGGAAGACCTCTTTTTAGAAGTCACCGGAGAAGAAATTTTTAATGAATAGCTCGATCGGGTGTCTGGAGAGGCTGGTTTTAATGAATAATTGGATCGGGTGTCTGGAGAGCAAGGTTTTAAAGATTTATGGATCAGGTGTCGGATGGGAAGGCTTAAATGAATAGTTATCTTGGGCCCCTGCGGGCAGAATGGCTTAAAATCAAGCGCAACTACAAGTTTAACTCCTTTCTGGTCTGGATCCTGCCCATCGGCCTGTTGGCCTTCTACACTTTTATGATCGTGGGTGCGCTAGTGGTAAAAGCGCCCAGTGAGGAATTGATTATTGGCTGTGGGGGGCAGTGGACAAACAACGCCACTGGAATTTGGGACTTCTTAAGGGTTTTTCCCGGCAGTATTTTTGGCCGCATCTTGCCCCTGGCCTTCTTTTCGGTGGTCATTGCAGGAGAATATCAATGGGGGACCTGGAAAAATATCGTGCCGAGGAGCCGGCGCCTGAACCTGCTTCTCAGCAAGGGGACCGTTGCTATCTTGACTGTCATTGGCTCAATTCTGCTCACTGCTTTCATATCTGCCGGAGGCCAGTCGCTACTCTGCAATATTGAAGGTGCTTATTACGGGCCAGTCATCTCAGGGGCTGTTCTGGTTGACTTTTTAGGCGACTTCGCCCTCAGTTCTTTGATCGGGGTCCTGGTCTTGCTTTTAGTCCTGGGATTCGCAGCCCTGGCTTCCATCTTAAGCCGCTCGGTCCTGGGCGGCTTCCTGGGAGGTTTTGTTTTGTCCCTTTTAGAACTTGTTTCCCTGGGGGTGCTTTACCTGCTGCGAAACATATTTGATAACCCCGAAATTGTCGACCTCTACCGTTTTGCTCCGGGCTTTAACCTGGATAATCTCCAGACCTGGTTTTTCCAGGGCCACCCCTACCAGGGAGAGCTGCTCGGCATGGCAGTAGAATTTTCGGTGATCCAATCTCTGGCTGTGATGTCAATTTGGATTGTATTACCCTATTTATTAGCTGCCCTCCTCTTCCAGCGCCAGGATCTAACGGATTAATCTCCTTCACACACCAGCGGGGGAAATCAGGTTTAAGGTTGAAGGTTTAATTTATGACTGGGAGACTTTGAGACGGGGAGAAATCAGGTTTAAGGTTGAAGGTTTAAGGTTTAAAGGTTGATGATTTTTACTATTAGATTAATTACAGAAGTCCCACTTTAGTGGGACTTACTTATTCTAGCCCGTGAATTCATTCACCGGGCGGTAGAGGGACTTACTTTACCTAGCCCGCGAATTTAGAAGCTTGCCCTGAGCCCTTCGGCTCCACTTCGTTTCGCTCAGGATAAACTTAGTCGAAGGGCTCAGGATGACAAACGGGGGTATTCGCCGGGTGAAGATGGATGAACGAAACCTTAAACGTCGACGAAGGTCGACGTTCGGCGAAGCCAATAGGGAGGAATTCATTCCCACACTTACCATGCCAGGAGATTGCTAACCCTTCGACTACGCCTGTCCTGAGTAGTCCTGAGCCTTTCGGCTCCACTTCGTTTCGCTCAGG
>JBARSJ010000017.1:0-23440 GCA_049644685.1 Anaerolineales bacterium | reverse complement strand
GAAAACCAGGAAATATCTGCTCTTTAAAACCCTGGAATTTTATCTTCTTCAACTTCTCTCATTCGTAAATAAGACCGGTAGCGATCCACATGGATGTGCTTACTCTTGAGCGCTTCTATTACAGCACAGCCTGGTTCATGAGTGTGGGAACAATCGCTGAAACGGCAGTCACCCACCAGATTGTTAATCTCCCGGAAATAGCCATCTACTTCCTCTGGTGTAATATCCCATAGATCCAGGGCTTTTAATCCCGGTGTGTCAGCCACATACCCTCCACCGCTCAAGGCAACCAACTTTCTAGAGACAGTAGTATGCTTGCCTTTTTTCGTTCCGTCACTGACTTCCTTCACTTCCAACCCCAATCCAGGCTGGATTTCGTTTAAAATACTGGTTTTTCCAGCCCCGGAAGGTCCTGCGAACAAGCTGGTTTTACCTATCAATTGTTTCTTAAGAGCTTTAATCCCCCGGCCATTAATAGCTGAGGTGTAAAGAACTGGATATTCAATTTTTTGGTAACGGCTGAAAAATTCCCGGGCTTTTTTCATGCCGGTTAAATCAATCTTGTTGGCAACAATAATTGCAGACACATCTTCTTTTTCCGCAATGACCAGGAATCTATCTAACATCCGCAAATTTGGTTCGGGCTCTGAAACGGAAAATACAAAAACTGCCTGATCCAGGTTGGCAATAATCACCTGTTGATATTCCCCTCTCGCTGTGGGTGCCATTCGGTAGATCATGCTCTGGCGGGATTCAACTTCTTCTATCATCCCCTCCCGTTCATCCTGCCTGGAAACTTGAACCCAATCTCCAATAGCGACGATATCACCTGTCTTGCGCCCTTGTTTTAATCGCCCTCTTAGCTGGCAGGTCAACTCACCTTCCCCTGTTTCTACTGTGTAAAAACCAGATTGGGCCTGGATTACTCTTCCCCGCAGGAATTCACTCACGCAGCAACCTTCCTCAATAAATTATTCATCACCGTTTTCCGGATCTGGTACATACCAGACACCGATTTCGACTTCCCAGGGATAATAACGCAGTACCTGATTAAAGTAGAGTTCAACAACCCGCCGGAAAATTGGAGCCGCTACGTCTGATCCCTCACCGGCGTTCTCGGCAATCACAACAATTGCGATATCGGGTTTGTTTTCATTCTGGTTATTGGTATAGCCCGCAAACCAGGCGTGTGACTCACCTGATCCGGACTCAGCAGTACCTGTTTTACCCGCTACAGGTATTGCCAATCCGCGGATCCGGTGAGTTGCTGTACCCCGGGGATTTTCAACCACCTGAATCATGGCATTTTTAATTATGTTCAGGTTACTGCTGCTGATTGGCAATTCACTCACTGCCTGGGGCTCAAAGGAAAAAATCTCTTCTCCTCCTGAGGTTCTGATGCTCTCCACAAATTGAGGTCTATAGATAGTGCCTCCGTTGCCAATGGCGGCGACAAATTGAGCAACCTGGAGGGGAGTTACCAGGGTTTCTCCCTGGCCTATCGCTAAATTTGTGGCGTCTAACTCAGATTGAGGAACAGGAATATTTCCAGCTTCTTCTTCAAGCGTTTCGATCCCTGTCAGCGATCCCAGGCCAAAACCTTTCGCCATTTCTGATACCGCATCTGTAAGCCCTTTCCGGTATAGATCCAATCCTATATGCCAGAAATATGGGTTGCAGGAGCGCATTAATCCCTCCCTGAGCGTTAAAATCCCGCTGGGGGGTGTTTCATCATCTTCAAGAAAGTGATCATATGTCCAATCAGTCAGAGTTACTCCACCCAATTCCTCAAAATAATAGCCGCAGTCGTAAAGGTCACCTGCCTGGTATTCACCGCTTTCCAGACCTGCTGCCATGGTGATAATTTTAAACACGGATCCAAGGGGATATAAACCCTGGGTAGCCCGGTTCAGGAAGGGTGATTTCTGATCCGATTTGTAGTATTCCTGCAGCAGTAAATTGGAGTTGAAATAGTTGGAATTAAAGGCATTGGGGTCAAAGTGTGGATTGGATACCATGGCTAAAACGCGTCCAGTATCCAATTCAAGGACCACAATTGCGCCGTTATAACCATACAAGGCTTTTTGCACTTCCAGCTGGAATTCTTTTTCGATTGTAGTGTAAATTTCCGATGCTGGGCCGGCTTCTGATCGTGCCAGCTGGGATAGAATCTCACCTTCTTCATCCACCATGTAGAGGATCCCTCCCCTCTCCCCGCTCAGGTACGGTTCTCCCCAACTTTCCAAACCCTGACCTCCGACTTTTTCATCTCTGGAATAACCAAGGATCCTGTAGTCATCTTCTTCAGCTTCCTGGATCCAGCGCACATATCCTGTAGACTGCGGCGCAACTCCACCGCTAAAGTAATACCTGCCCTCAAAAGTCCTGAGTAAAAGACCAGTTGTTGTATAAGACTGAAGGATTCCCAACCTCCCTTCAATTGTATCCATCGAAATTGCGCCCAGCGGGATATACCAATCTACATCAGGGGGAAAATCTTCATACATGGCAGCAATGACTTCCGGCGGCATATCAAGATCCCTGCCTAATTCATTCAGTAATTTTTCTTCTTGTTTAGGTTTAATTTGTGAAGGTGTGATTCCCAGAGAAACAGCTTCCGCGTAGGCCACAATCACACTGCCATTCCGGTCATATATATTTCCCCGAGAGGGAACAATTCTAGTAAGCTGCAGTTTATTCTCACCTGCTAGTTCCGGGAAGATAAGAGCTTTTGACCACTCAATTTTCCACTCACCATCTGCCAGGGAAAGCATAAGAATAATTTCCCGGGAGAGACTTTCGAGCAGCCGGCTGTTGTAATCGACTGATACCGCAACTTGAGCTTGGGTAGGATCAATAAAGGAAGACAAAATCCGATAATCCAGGGTTTCTAAAGCAAGTTCCACAGCAAAATCATGGTACAGTTGGGAAAACTCTTCTTCACTGATCATGGCTTGACTTGCTGGATTCAACAACTCATACATAGCCTTAAAATCACTGTCCTTCCAACTGTCCAGGTAATCCACAGCGGCCGTTTCCACATCAGGGGTTTGGGTTGTTTGCACTACAGGTGTTGCCAAGCCCGGGGTGGGAGTAATTTCTTCCGTTTGAGTAGCTTCGGGGTTTGTTTTACTACACCCCATAAGCAGCCCCAGGAGAAATAAAAGCATTAATCTTTTTTTCATATCAAATCACTCTTTATCTATGTCCATTCTCTCCGGTTAATATTTGGGAATAAACCGGGCATTGATAATGAATCGATTCCTGGCAGCGGTCCGCTACCCTCGAATCTATTTCCAAATTTGCCTCTCGCATTAACAGCGAAAGGTGACAGAGCGGCAAACCCATCACGTTAGCAAAACATCCTTCAAAATCCGGCGCTGGATTAAACGAGTCGTTCTGGATAGCATAAGCACCTGCTTTATCAAAAGGATCACCGCTATTAACATATTCCTGGACTTCTGTTTCAGTATAGTTTCTCATTCTCACATCGGTAAGGACCATTCTGGATCGGATTTGCCCCGTTTCGAGTTGATAAACCGCTATTCCGGATAGAACCTGGTGAGTTCTGTTTTTCAGCCGATCCAAGATATTAATGGCATCTGCCTCGTCAATCGGTTTCCCGAGGGTCTTTTCCCTATCAACTACAATTGTATCGGCGGCAATTACAATCACATCTTGAAGGGTGCTCTCTTCCAGTTTTTTCCCGGCAGCTAGCGCCTTTTCTGATGCTAATCTGAGCACAAAACCAGAAGGATCTTCCCCAAATTGAATGGTCTCATCAATATCCGTTTCCATAACGATAAAATGATTAATCAGGTTGCGGAGCAGCATCTGCCGCCTGGGTGATTTTGACGCCAAAATAAACTCAGTCATGGATAATAAATATCAGATTTCTCAATAAAATTAGCTTTGTTTTCAACACAACAAATTCTATCACAACCTACATTATTTATCCTTTGGTCCGCTCCAGGGGTATCCAGAACCCCTAAAAAAACAGTAAGCCAGTTTTAGAATAAGTTTTGGTACAATGGCTTAGATTATTTATGATAAAAACACAGTTAAAAATAAACTATCTAAGAGCGTTTTTAATCTGGATCATCTTACTGTGCACCACAGTCACCGTGGGTGCACAGGCTGGCAGAGTAGTGGATATTTCCCCTCCCGAGACTGCCGAGTTCCCCCTCATGACAGTATACTTCGATATCACCGAGAGGGACGGAAAAGTGATTACAGATTTGCTTGAAGATCAGGTTACGCTGAGGGAAAATGGATTTGAAAAAGAATTCCAGGATTTTAAAGCCCTTACACCTGGTATTCAACTAGTTATGGCATTAAATATCTCAACACCATTTGCTATCCAGGACATAAGCGGGAAATCACGATTTAATTACATAACAGAAGCCCTGGTAGACTGGGCAAATCAGACTCCTCAATCCTCTCCGGATGATTTGAGCTTAATTACCAATGATGGTATTGAGTTGACCCATTTGGACAACAAAGAGGATTTTATCACTGCCCTGGAAGAGTATTCACCGGATCTAAGGGAAACTGAACCTGACATTAATGTCCTGGCAAGAGCAATCGAGATTGCCTCGGACCCTGTTGATCAGCTGGGGATGAAGCGGGTTGTACTGCTGTTTACACCTCCCACTACACCGGCAGGATCTGCGGCTATTGAAAGTCTGGTCTCAAGGGCTAGAGACAGCCAGGTGATGGTTTATACAATCTTGGTATCTTCGCCGGCTTTCTTTACCTCAACTGGCGCGGAAGTATTAAAAAACTTAACCGCGGAAACAAATGGAAATTTCTCCACCTTTTCTGGTGATGAACCCCTTCCTGACTTTGTCAGTTTATTTGCTCCTTTGCGCAGCACCTATTTGATTAATTATCAATCTCAGATTATTACCCCAGGCTCCCATACGTTAGAGTTAACAATCTCTTCGGATTTGGGGGAGAGTGAAGGGCAAAGAGAATTTTACCTAGATGTACAACCCCCAAACCCCATACTCATCTCCCCGCCACGAGTTATTACCCGAAAGATGGTTCAAACCGGAAGTGATACTATTCCCTTAGCGGACTTTGAACCCGGGTCAATTACACTTGGTGTAATCGTTGAATTTCCTGATCATCATCCGCGGGAGCTTGAAGAAGTCATCTTCAGGGTTGACGGGGAAGTTGTTTCCAGATTAACCACGGAACCTTATGATCATTTTGTATGGGATCTCAGCCAGTATGAGAACAGCGCTGTCCACTACCTCACAATTGAAGCAGTAGATCTACTCGGTCTCAGCAAACAGAGTATCCAAACCCCGGTAGAGATTATCATTGATATACCTCCTCCGTCCATCAGCACTATTTTGGCTGATAACGCCCCAGCTTTTGCCGGTCTGGCACTTGTACTTATCCTGGGTATGCTGTTGTTTATTTTAATTTCAAGAGGAACAATCAAACCAGAATTTAAATTTGGCATAAATCGGTTTTTCAGGAAAGATGGAAAGGGGCAAAATAACACTACTCAACCAAAGAAAATCACTCAAAATGGGGAGTTTGTCGGCGACTCAGGTGACCCAGACTCTCTTGAGATCAACAAACAAAAAGCTTTCCGTTTGGTTCCTATCAATGAAGTACTTCAACAGCAGGTTCCTGGACTTATCCAGGGAGGGGAAGACGATGTCATCCTGGGAAATGATCCTTCCCCGGGAATTATCAATATCCCCCATCCCTCTGTAGCAAAACAACATGCCCGCATTACTATTCAACCTGACGGAGAATTCGTTATTACAGATGAAGGATCTCCAGCAGGTACCTGGATCAACTACAAACAGATTTTACCCAACAAACCCCATCCACTCAAAGATGGTGATATCATACACATCGGAGAAGCTGGATTCCGATATCAGCTAATGGACTAGGCAAGTTACTTGCCTTTCACCGAGGAGAAAATAACTTGATCCCGAGTAATCAAAATCACCTCGACACATCATCCATAACAGACCCTGGCAGCCGGGGCAGGTTAAATGAAGATTCCTATCAGATTACTTCATTTACTATTAGCGATAATGATGATACACCTGTCTTGCTTACTGTGGTAGCTGATGGAATCGGTGGTCATAAAGCTGGTGAGATCGCCTCCAGAATTGCTGTGGAAACGATCGTCAACGCTGTTGCCGAAAGTGATATGAGCGATCCCCAATGGATACTTAAAAGCGCTCTCCTGGAAGCCAATCACAGCATTACCTCAGAAGCAGCTGAAGATGATGAAAGAAAAGGAATGGGCTCAACAGTAGCCTGTGCCCTGATTATCGATACTGCACTTTACATTGCGACTCTGGGAGATTCAAGAATCTACCTGATCCGGGATAATATTATCCGCCAGTTGAACGTCGATCATACCTGGGTACAAGAAGCGTTAGATGTAGGTGTTATTAACTCCGAGGAAGCCCGCAGTCATCCCCGCAGACATTTAATCCGCAGCTATCTTGGTTCTTCCGATCCCATTAAACCAGATCTCCGTTTGTATTTGGCAGACAATGAGAACCTGGAGCAGGCGAAGGCAAATCAGGGACTTCCTTTACTGCCGATGGATCAGATTCTACTCTGCTCTGATGGTCTTTCTGACTTGGTCGCGGACGAGGAAATCCTTGACATCCTTCAGGGGAGCGGCACTCACGATGAACAACTGCAAAAACTAGTAGACCTGGCAAATCTGCGGGGTGGTCACGACAATATCACAATTGTGCTGCTTCAATCCCCCGGAGATGAATTATTTGAAGAAGAAAATTCGTAATTAATATAACCAGTACTCCCTTGAGAATTACGGAATGTTAATTACAAATAAAAACAGGCTGATAATCCTAAATCAGCCTGTTTTTGTTTTCCTTGTGTTTAGTTCAGGGAATTAACTGCGCAGTGTACACCTGGTCATCTACTGCCAGGAAAACCCGATCACTCATGGTAATCGTGAATGCTGTTGCCGGTTTGGTGATAATCCCTTCCAGCGGACGGAACTGTTCCTGAAGTTCCAACTGTGTGCTGAATCGGTACAAAGCCTGCTCTGCTGCATCCAGCATATAAACAGCCATACCTGGTGAACTTTTAATGGTAAATGAATTAAAGTTTGCCCCGGTGATAAACGCTCCTGATTCGTGACCTTCTCTGGGGTCAGTAAACTCAAATGGGGTTGTACAGAGAGGATTAGAATCAGGTCTTTCAGTTACGCACTTGGTGATATATCCATCAGTATGCAGGATATACAACTCACTGCCGCTGGTCACCAATTCAAGAGCGTCAGCCATCTCGGGTGAATCTACCGCGCCGAAGTACTCAGACCCTTCATGATAATTCTGATTTTGATACTCAATCCAGATGGCTCGTTTTTCTGGATCAAGGATATACAGGTTATATGGTGAGCTGCTGGACATGGTAATCGCCTTGACCGGCCCCCGACCCAATGTGTAAGAAGTATCCTCAAATATCACCGGTATCTCACTCAGGTCTGCATAACAAAAGATCATGGTGTAATTTTTATCAATTCCCAGAATTGTAGCCTGATCTTCCTGGGATGTCGGCAGAGGAACAATATCCACCAGGGGGCCGACTGTAATGTGTCCATCAATCGGTCCACAGCTGAATTCACTCACAATTTGATATCCATCCGGATTTGATTGAGCCCAAATCACCGTGCCCGTGTCCTCATTTAACATATAGAGATCATTCCAGGGGGTGACAACAATCCTAGAAATAGTAACCTCAGCTCCCAATCCCCTGCTGAACAGCGGCTGGTAATCTAAGCGGGTGATGCGATCCAAGATATCCAATTCCAACCTGATAGCCTGGTAGAGCTCTTCAACTTCGTCAGTTTGCTGATAACTTCTCGCTGACTGGATCTCATTCATCGCGCCTGCGATAGATTGATAATATTCAGCAGGATCATCCTGATATTCTGCCATTGTCAATAAAGATTGCGCCTCTGTAAAATGGGTTTGATAAAGGTGATTTCTTCCTCGTTTGATATAAAAGAAGCTTCCGAAGACAACCATGATCAAGGGGACCAGGACTGCAATTAAACTTAACGTCCAGGAAGGTAAATCCAACAGCTGTTCATCAGGCAGCATTCTACCAATCAGGGAAAGAATCCATCTCCAGGCTCCCTGGAACAATCTGCCTATAGATGAAGCAGCTTTGGACAGGATAGACCAAGCGGTTGATTCTGTGATGTTCTGTAAAACTGGAGCAAGTCCTGAAGCCAATCGTTTTGACAATCCTGTTTGATCAGGTGTCTCTTTCCGGTAAATTTCCGGAATATCAACAACCGGAACATCCTCTCCGGGCGGAGTGGTTGGTCCGGGTTCAGAAACCATTTCTTCAATTATCTGGATGGGAGGAATTGGAAGTTTCTGGGTTTTTTCCGGTTCCCTTGCTTCCTCGGGTTTTGATTCCAGATCTAGTTCTGGCAGCTTGATCGCGCCAGCGCCCAATTCCCAATTTGGCTGAAGGACGTTAACTTCCCCATTCCCATCTACAGGAAATAAAAGAACAGCCTCTAGGTTATCTTCTATCTTGTGGAGCAGACGCTGAACAAGAGCGCTGAGCTTCATTCTCGGCAGATTCTTAAAAACGCTAGTTGTCCAGGTTTCAGGAAGTTTTGGCGTAACAATAATCAGCTGATTTTGCTCAATATTTTCCTGATGGTAGCGCACTTTAAATGCTTTCCCCACTCCTAAACCGGTTCCAGACAGATCAGGATCATGTAAATCCTTTACCTGGTCCGGAGTAATGACATAAATATACGATGGCCCGCACTGGGCATATAAAATCCGGTCTTCCCGTAATACGATTTGGGTGAGATATCCCACGCCTTTTAATCCCCGGGAGGCAGCCCTGTAGTTGCGGTCCAGGAGGTATTTATTTAAAACATCGGTCACATTGCGTAGAGCTGAAGTTGTAGATCCATCTGTTTGGAAATACACATCTGCCAATTTCGCAAGCAGCTGCTGTTGGGCAGTCTCAGATAAGGGAGCATTGCCCTCGAGCTTAAGATGTAAGATTAACCGCTCCTGAGATCGTCTTCTTGAAGATCGCCGGGGTGGAGAAGCAATAAATAATCCCGGCAGCGCCGATACGGTTTTTCCCGCTTGCTGGAAAATCGGCAGAATTTTTAGATTAAACCTGATAGCCATAGTCACATATCCCGCGTGAGATCAGTACCTGCTTTTATTATACTGGTAAAATGAGTTTCGAAACCAGCTCTGGTGGATAGAGGAAAGTTAATGACCATAGAAATCATTCAGTCCGGAAGTGATTTTCTTAACCTGAAAAAAGAATGGAACACGCATCTCATAAAAAGTGCAAGTCATGTGCCGTTCCTTAGACACGAATATCTCACCAGCTGGTGGTCCACTCTGGGCGGGGGGGAATGGGAACAGGGGGAATTGTTAATCCTCACCAGCCGCGATCAATCGAATCTCCTCCAGGGAATTGCCCCCTTTTTTCTCGATAATCAGCGGATAATGTTTCTGGGCAGCCATCAAATATCTGATTACCTGGACCTGATCGCGGGGCCAGATGCATTAGTTGGTTTCATCAATGAGATATTTGAATTTCTTCAGTCTGCCGAGAGCCCTGCCTGGCAGGTTCTGGATTTATTCAACCTTCTCGAAAATTCTCCTACCATACCGTTACTTCACAAGGCTGCAGAATCAAATGGGTGGTTTATTAAAGAGGAAGTGTTGGGGCCAGCTCCCTTCCTTAAATTACCAGGCAGCTGGGAAGACTATCGAAATCAACTGGATGACCGCTACCGGCATGAAATTGAACGCAAAAATAGAAGGGCAGAAAACTACTTTCTCCCTGTGAGTTGGTATATCGTTGAGGATGAAAAACTGCTGGATCAGGAGCTGGAAAGCTTCCTGGAATTAATGGCGCATAACCCGGAAAAAGGGTCTTTCCTGACCGGAAGAATGATCTCCCAGCTTAAATCTTCTGCCCGGGAAGCCTTCCTGGCTGGATGGCTTCAGCTGGCATTCCTGACTGTCGGGGATATCAAAGCAGCAGGTTATCTGAACTTTGACTACGATGGGAAAATCTGGGTATACAATTCGGGGATAAATCCAATGTTCGAGAATATTTCCCCCGGCTGGGTATTATTGAGCAAAATTATCCAATGGAGCATAGAAGCAGGCAAGACCGAACTTGATTTTATGCGGGGAGACGAAACCTACAAATATAACTTTGGGGGAATTGATAAAGAAGTACTTCGCATTCAAGTATCCCGGAAATAAGGACTATTCTGTCCCCCTTCAGCTTCCAGAAAATTGACCTTTGGGTCTTTGATAAGGTGAAGTAGGAATCTGATAAAAAAATCCCCCTGCCCTGTTTAGATATCAAATCATCCGGGGAAAACCAGGGCCTGCAGTGTTAATCCGTTCCGGGTGTTCAGTCCACACACCGGGTATCCTGGTTCCGCAATCCGGACATGTACCTTCCGAGGTAATCCGGTATTTACGGATCAAGTATCCCCGACGATCAATCAAAGTGGACTGGCAGTTGTGACAAATAGTGTTCTCATACTTACCGACACTGCCGGGCATATTCCCGGCATAAATATAGTTTAGTCCTTGGTTTTTACCGCTGTCCACCGCGGCAAGTAGTTGAGCTGCGGACGTCCTCGGTTTATCCGTCATTTTATAATCCGGTCGGAATGCTGTGACATGCCAGGGGATATTGGGTGAAACGGACCGGATAAAACCGGCAATATCCGACAGCTCTCCGGGAGAATCATTAAATCCAGGAACGATCAGGGTTACAATCTCAACCCACAATCCCAGTTGATGAGCATATTGGATGCTGTCCAGTACAGGCTGCAGTCTGCCGCCCAAATCACGGTAGTGATCCTCCTGCATGGTCTTTAAATCAACTTTAAAACCTTGCAGAACGGGTTTAAGGTAATCAAGAACATCTCTGGTAGCAAAACCATTGGATACATAGACCTGTTTTAACCCAGCTTGACCAGCTTTGATAAATATTTCCCTGGCCCATTCCGAGGAAATGAGGGGTTCATTATAGGAGGAGGCAACTACCTCAGCGCCATATTTGATTCCATATTCAACTATTTCATCACTGGAGAGCCTGCGGATAATACCGGAGAGACGTTTTGTGTCTTTTTCCCGTAAAGCCTGGGAAGTCAGCCAATTTTGACAGTAGTCACATTGCAGATTACAACCCAGCATACCAAAAGTCAGCGCATCTGAACCGGCCAAGAAATGGTAAAAAGGTTTCTTTTCGATAGGATCAACCTGAATCGAGGAAACATAGCCCCAGGGAACTTGCAGCGTACCTTCCCGGTTAAATCGGATTTTGCACACACCGCGCTTTCCTTCTCGGATGAGACAGGTGTGAGCACAAGCCAGACAGCGCACAGAGCTGTCGTCCAATTTCTCCCCCAAATCTCCCGGCCGAGTTAATCGGTCAAGCTCTTCAACCAAACTCATTCAATTTCCCTCTCCCAAGAATTCTAAAATTTATTCAAAATTGATAGCCAAGAAACTGCTGTAGTTAATTATAATCTGAATATGATTACAATCGTGCTTCAGGCTGGGGGTAAATCCACCCGGATGGGAAAAGATAAAGCCTTGCTTCCATCCCTGGGAATCCCCTTAATAAAAAGATTGCGTGATCGTTTTTCGGATATGGGAGATGAATTACTGGTAATCACTAATGATTTTTCCGGTTACCAGGACCTGGCTGTACCACTCTATAAAGACATAATTCCTGACCGCGGCGCGCTGGGAGGATTGTATACAGCTTTATCAATATCGAAAAATCCCCTTGTGGGGTTAATTGCCGCCGACCTGCCTTTCGCCAGTCCTGCGTTGTTGACTCATCTCATAGAAATTCTATTTACTTCGGGGGCCGAGGCAGCGATACCCAGCACTGAAAGAGGTCTTGAACCCCTCCATGCAGTTTACCGCCGGGACACTTCACTTCCCCTGGTTAAAAAAGCAATAGACCAGGATCTGTGGCGGATGAATTCCTGGTTTGATCAGGCTGAAATTCTAATCCTGACGCCGGAAGAAACCAGAAAAGTCACCTCTTCCAAGCATACGTTTTTGAATCTAAACACACCAGAAGATTATCAAAAGGCCGAGAAATTGGCTTTGAATATGGATCCCATAATATAAAAAATATCTCATTTCCAGGGTGCTGATACAAGAAAACAACCCAGCCAGACAGCTGACAAGCCGAATGCTAAAAGAAGTAAAATGTCATCATGATTCTTTTATTACCTTGTCCTTCAGCTGGTTTTTCGATATAGTAAGATTTTAATAGAAGTTATCCTTATCCAACATCAAGGAAAGATATGACCTATCACGATATTAGTATTGATTATGGGGACCAAATCATCAGTCATTTTATTCCCAAAGGACGGGGAGATGTCCAGGTAATTAAATCACCCGAGGTAATTTCAAAAATCACCTCCATTGCTGAAAACCTGATTGAAGTTCTCGAAAACCCGACCAACAGCCCCCCGCTCAAAGATCTGGTTCAAAAGCACTATACTGGCTCCGGGAAAAAAATCTTGATCCTGGCAGATGATAATACCCGGCCCAATATTCACACAAAAATCCTGCTTCCCCTCCTCCTCAATTATTTAATCACCAACTGTGGAGTGGAAAAAAACGATTTGAGGATTTTGATTTCTAGCGGAACACACCGTCCCCCAACTGAAGAGGAAATCAGAGGAAGAATCCTGGGTGATGAAGTCTTTCTTGATTTTCAGGATCTAATCCTGATTCACAACGACCAGGACAACCTGGCTGATCTAGGCATCTCAAAAAGAGACACACCAATCACCATTAACCAGAATGCCCTTGACGCCTGTCTGATCATTCCCGTCACAGACTCTGAGTACCATTATTTTGCCGGTGTGGCAGGAACTGTTAAACAACTCTTCCCGGGAATATCAGGCAGAATTACGACAAATACAAATCATACCCGGATGTTTGACAAAGAGCTGGGATTTACCCCGGCTTGCCGCATGGGAAACACAGAAGAGAATCCGGTCATCTCTGACATGAAAGAAATGGCTGAAATAGTCCAAAAGTATACCCCAGTATTCTGTATTGATGCCATAATGGATCAAGGTGAAATTACCCAGCTTAATGCCGGGGATATTCTCACCCTGCATGATATGGCCCAGGAAATCCTGTTCCACCGCCGGGTAATCAAGGTGAATCAACCGGCAGACTTGGTTATTGTTACTGTAGGAATACTAGGCATAAATCTCTACCAGTCAGGAAAAGGCATTCATGCTGCCTGGAATGCTGCCAAAAAGCCCGGGGGAACATTGCTGGTGCTCGCTACCTGTGAGGATGGCGTCGGAACTGTAGGATACCAGGAAACCATGGAGGCTGTTCAAGATATGGGTCTGGATGAAGCTCTTTCCTGGGTTATCGATCATAAATGCAGTCGGGAAACCTTCCGAATTGGCAATCAGAAACCAGTGGACACCTTGCGAATACTCAAGACTTTGGGAGAGAACAGGATTAAGATATTGAGCGGGATGGACCCGGATGAACTTCGGCAGATCTACCGCATGGATCCGCTCCCAAAAATGGAAAGTCCCCTAGAGACCCTTCGGGTTTACCTTGATAAATTCCTAACAGAACAGCCGGAAGCCCTGATCTACGTGCTGAAGGATGCCGGATTATATATAGTTATTGAAGAAAACGGTTAAGAGTGGACAATATCCGGTTTTGATTTTTAGATGAAAGTAAGGGACCCGGTCCTTTTAAAAGGACCGGGTCCCTTAAAACAAACCGCATCCGGGGTCAGCCCCATTGGATACGGTTTTTATATTATTGTATTTTACCCTTCACTCAAAAACAACTTCTGGATATCCCAGATCTCTGAACAAACGGTCCAGGAAACTGATCGCATTTTGCTCAGCCAGATCCAGAATGCCATCTTCCAGAGCGCTCTTTTCTATCTCCTGTTCAGCAACCCGCCGTGCTTCTGTTTCCAGATTTACTTCACCATGGGTGAAAAGACCTGTATCCCTTTCGTAGACATAAGACTGCTCATTATCGATCGCGGTAATGAAAATCTCTGCGTCTGGAAGGGTCACATAAAGCACTCCATTCTTAACCTCCAAATCCTCCGGATCCAGCTTATTCAGATCAATCCCGGCTATCACCTCACCATGGGCAACAAAGAGCAATCGGTCTCCTATCAGCCAGTCAAAGACACCCTGGTGGATTTCCGCGGTAATAATCTTTTCCAGACTAAATTTGATGGTTTCCAGCCGGGCAAGGCTCTGGATTTCATGGATAATGGTTACCGGGTCAGGAAGAATTGTTGGTGTTGGATGAAGCACTGCAGCAATCTGGGTAGAAAGATTGTTTGTCATTTCCTTAACTGGAAGAAGCTGACTGGAGATCGAGTTTTGGACAGAGTTAACTAGAATCACGCCAACCACAACCAAAATTACAAGAACCAGAATCTGAAAGACCAACTGCCACTTTTTCATTTTTTCTCCTATCTTCCCCAAGTAAACAGGAAGCCTAATTCCGACTTCCGAGCCACTCTTTATAACCCGTCAATAAAGGGTTAGTTATTCAGCTAGTTTTTCCTGCCAGAGGTCAAGGACCATGACAGCGTTTTCAGCATCTTCCACACTGATGTAAAGGTGGTCATGGAAGTAGCCGGATACAACATTAACACTTATGCCCTGAGCTGCTAGAATTTCTGTTATCCTGGACAGAAACCCCACTGCTCCCAGGCTTGAATGGACATTTAGCGTAATTCGGTTAAAAACCAGGTCATAAGAAATGTTTCCGCGATCAGCCAAGCTTTTCTCCAGAATAACCGTTATCCCTTCCTGCTCCCGGTAATATCCCTGGCAGGACGTCAGATATTTCTCAGCCTCATCTGCAGGCAGGGAACAGAACACAATCGGCTCCTGATCAAGAACCGGCTGCATCTGTTTTAGCAGTATTTGCAAATCCGTTTCACCTTTATAGTTCCCCATCTACTTCTCCTTTACAGATTGGCTCTGGATCTATTACAGGTGTAGTAATCCTGGTTAGACGAACAGCAGTCTGGCAAATGGTCAGGTAAAGATTATCTGGAAATTTTTTCTTTTTTTAGTCGGTCTCATTTCTGATAAGCATATGAATTGCCTCAGCAATCTCCACCACTTTTTGACAATCCACAATCCCGGGATGATCCTTCGGTGTATGGGTAATCTCCTGTTGGTCAATATTTTCAATAAACCACAATGATGAAATTGCAATTGCGGGCACTCCTTGCTGAATAAAAACACTGTGATCCCCCTGAACCCATTGAGGACCTTCAGTTATGCCCTCAAACTCCTCAATTACATCCAACACTCGACTTCTCAAATTTTCTTGCAGGTCAAAGAGGGAGAAAGCTGATAATCCCTGGAAATATCCAGCACCGTCGATATTAATATTCAATATAATCTCTCCGAACCGATCCCGATTCTGATCAAGATAAATCATCTGTCCGGATGCAGCAAAATAATCCTCTCCATTAAACGCCACCAGCTCTATCATGGTTTGTCCAGAATAACCTTGCAGCAGTTCTGCCAGGAGCATCAGAATGACCACTCCTGTACTGTTATCTATTGCTCCAGGTGTGCCTTTTTTTGCATCAATGTGAGCGGTAATTACTATTCTTTTCCGGGGATTTTTCCCTAATCTGCCAATTAGATTATATCCAATTCCTGGAACCCTCATACACCTGGAAACCAGCAATGCTTTCCTCCCCATCATCAAGATCAACTTCTGCCCTTCTTCGTCTGTAAGATATGCTGATGGGATTTCAAAATCTCCATCCTCTATCAAGGGAAACGGGTAGACCCCACCGGCTAAAGCGGCGTTTCGGCTGGTTGCGGAGAGAATAGCAGCGGGTCTCTTCTGTTCCAACAGAGCAATTAATCGCTGATGATGTTCCGGATTATAAAAGACAAAGTTTTTTGGCATCAGTTGTTCACGGGTAAGTTCTCCAAATAACAGCAGGATCTTGTCAGAGCAATCTAAATCCTCCAGATCGTGGAGAGTACCAGCTGATATCAGTTCGCCATGAATATCACAACCAATGGAATAAGGGCTGGGGATAACTTGAAAACTTTGATTATCCACCGTTAGAGTAGCTCCATTCTGATTCCAATCCATCGCATCGAATAATGTTGTATCCACCTCCCAGCCAAAAGAGGTCATGATGTCTCTGAAAAACCTCGTTGCCTGCCTGTTTCCCTCACTTCCCACAGGGCGTTCAGTTATTTCCAGGCAAAGTTTATTCAGATACTCTTTACAGGTCTGGATCATGGGTTTCCCATCCTAAGTGAATGGCTGGTTTGTTTTTGGAATTTCGTCATTTCAAGAAATATATCTGGCTCAGGTACTGATCAATATTATAGTCAATATTAGGATAAATTCAGCTGATTGTCAGTTCCCTCCTGTTAACATCTGAGTTTGATAATCGAAACAAGCTGGTTTAGGGGGTAAAACAAGATGAGATCCAAGATTTGACTTGACAAACTGGTTTTGATTTGTTATATTTACTTTGCACTACAAAGTTCTTTCTACATAAACGTTGTGTGACAGGAGGTTATCGATGTCTGAAAAAATTAGCTTGAAGGCACTGGAACGGAGTCTTTATCGAGATTCTATCCAGGATGGAATCATTGACATCCAGATTGGTTGTGTACTGTCGATGTTAGCCATCGCTCCTCTGCTGAGTAAAACTCTGGGTGATTTCTGGTCATCAATGGTTTTTTTACCCTTCTTTGCAGTAATATTTCTGGGATTAAAAGCGATCAGAAAAAATCACATCCAACCCAGAATTGGCAAAGTAAAGTATGGCTCCTATCGTAAAAAACTTTTAAAAAGACTCAATTGGATAATTCTGGTGTTTAACGTGATCGCTCTGGGATTGGGTATTCTGTCTTTTTTCCAGTTTTCTAGTCTGCCCGATTGGATCCCCACAGCCTGGTTATCTATCCTCCTGCTGATTGGATTCAGTCTGGCAGGTTATATGCTGGAGCTTCCCCGCTTTTATCTCTACGGCATCCTGGTCCCGCTGGCACCCTTGATTGGCGAGTACCTTTATCAAACTGCTGGCGCATCTCACCATGGCTTTCCGATCACTTTTGGCATTACCTCTGTCGGGTTAATCCTCACCGGTTTAATAATCATCTTCAGGATTATGCAGAAATATCCGAAACCGGCCCAAGAGGATCTACATGAGTGAAAAAACAAGCGGGGCTAATGTCTTAAATCCTCTCGGGGATATCGACCAGATCATACATACCCCAGCCAGGCTGCGAATTCTGGTTCTGCTCTATGTGGTTGAAAGTCTGGATTATGTCTTTCTGAAAAACCAAACTGGCTTATCCTGGGGCAACCTGGCAACACATTTAGGGAAACTGGAAAGTGCCGGCTATATTGAAATAAAAAAGGGATATCAAGGAAAAAAACCCCAGAGCCTCATTCAATTAACGCCCCAGGGCCGAAGGGCTTTCCGGGAATATAAAACAAAACTCGTGCAGGTGTTGGACGATTTACCAGAGTAAGATCAAAAGACAAAAAACTGCAGCAGGATCACTGTGACAATGGATCCTGCCATCACCAGCGTGATATGCAGGTTCAGTATAGCCAGGATAAAAGCAGTCAGTCCGCCTGCCAGTCCCAACAGCGGCTGATCTTTCTCCACCAGCAGAACTCCCGGGAAAATCAAGGCACCAAGCGCAGCGTAGGGGATACTTTTTAGCCATTTCTGGAACCAGGCAGGGAATTTAAAACGATCCAGGAACAAAGCAGGAAGCAAGCGCGGGACATAAGTTACAACCGCCATACCGATGATCAAGATCAGGACAGTCATGCCTCCTCCTTGACCAAAACTATGCCCAGCCCGGCTGCCAGCACTGTGGCCAAAACAATCGCCCATCCAGTTTCCAGGATAAGCCCCAGCAAGGAATTCAATACCATACCAAACAGGGCAATAACACCGTAGCTCAGTGATTTACGAGCCGGGGGGACTAAAAGCCCAATAAAAAGCCCATACAGGCCTACAGTCATCGCCGTAGTGATTTCCGGCGGTATGAAACTGGCGCCCAATCCACCCACTGCCGTACCCGACACCCAACCCAGGTAAGCGGTTCCCATCAATCCCGCTACATAATAGGGAGTCAATTCTTTTCCCCGGGACTCGCCTGCTCCTCCCAGCGTGAGCAGTGCAAATGTTTCATCTGTGATTCCAAAGGAGAGAAGATTCTTCCACGATTGGGGGAAATGCCGCATTTGGTCATTAACTGTCAGGCTCATAATCAGGTGGCGCATATTTAAAAAGAGGGTAGTAGTAATGATCTGGGCTGCTCCAGCGCCTGCCAGCAGCATACTTACCCCCACAAATTGGCTGGCTCCCGCAAAAACAATCACGGACATCAAGGTAGCTTCTATCCAGGATAATTGAGCCTGGACTGCCAGGGCGCCAAAAGCAATCGCTATGGGAAAATAACCCAGAGCAATAGGTACGCCGGATTTTATACCCTGGATGAATTTGGTATTAACCCTCATAAATAACTATTCCAGAGAAAATGAGCTCACATTCAGGGATTATTTGATCAAATACCTCTTGATGGTTTTCTCTTCCACGTTTATCACCGGGATCACCATCTTTCCTTCTTGATCACGTTCTACTGTCTGCCCGGAAGCGTAAATCAAGTCAATGCCAAACAATTCTTCTTTGTTTTCTTCCGGATCATTAAAACGATTCTCGATATGTTTGTGACCGAATAACAGACCATTTACCCGGGGAGGTTGATTTATCCGCCGGGAAATTACCCCCTTTAAATCTGCTTGATCCCTTAACCCATGATAATAGAGGAAATCAAATGGATGATGATGAAGAATAACAAAAACGTTTTCTACTTCCCGGTTCTCTGCCAGGTCTTCCAGCATTTGATCCAACTTTTGAAGTTGTTCCTCGCCTAGATTTCCCTGTGCCCCCCATATCTCAATATTTTTTAATTCCTCCGCCATGGAATCAAGCAAGATAAACGCCTGTCCACTGATTATCTGTAAATGGGGATACTCCTTCACTCCAGAAATCAACGAAAAGAAATGTTCCTGGCTCAAGTGGCTTTCCCGGACACCTTCTGGACCATAGTCATGATTACCGGGACAAACCAGTACAGTAAACCCATTCTCGCGCAGCCGTTCCAACTGTTCTTTTGCCAGAGCGAACTGCCAAGCTTTGCCATCATCCACCACATCACCACTGAGGATCACCAGCTCGGATTGATGGGTATCCTTATTATTAAGAATCCAATCCACTATTACCGCCGTTTTTTTCCGGTTATTTGATTTCCCTATATGCAGATCTGAAAGATGAATAAAGTTCATATGTTTTTCCAATTCCTCAACTACTGTTATTCACAACTCATAAATTATAACAAATGACAATTTGGAAAAATCAGCTAGTATATACGCCAAACGTGGATAACAGATCGATACTCATCTGCTAAACGCTCAACAAGAAAAAATAACCCGTTTACCCGGTCGAACGCTGCCGCGCCAACCAGGTCCCGTTTGTATTCCATAAGATCCAGGGCTGGATCCAGCAAATAATCATCCAGCACTAGCACTGCATACGGCTGCGGCTGCCAGCTTTCCAATTCTCCCCGGGCAACAGCAGCCAAGTGAGCGGGATCGTAATATATCAACTGCGATTGATAGTCCTCAGCCCAGAAACCCCGGTCATCGTAGGGCCACTCCGGCGGATCAGGACAAGTGGATGGAGTTTGTTCAGCACAGTCATGTTCCCAAACCACCCCATTGGCAAATCCATACCACTCCTCTCCCAAGGCTTTGGTCCCGGCAAATACTACCGCAGAATCATCACCGGCAGTAAGCCATGCCCCACCCCACCAATGATCTGCCTCGCGGTAGTCGTTCACAACCTGGGATGGAGAACTGATCAGATCAGGTTGACCGGGCTGCTGCTCACCATATAACAAGAGCGGAACGACTTCGCCAAGCTTGCTGCCAGCCGGCAGAGGCTCTGAGAGCTCCCCGAATTGATAGGCAAATAAAGCTGGCCCTCTGCCGCTCCATAAACCTTCCCGGGCCCGTCCGCTGGCCAGTAAAGGACCGGGAGCAATGGCTTCGGCCCAGAGTGGTGGAATCTCAAAAAGGTAATCGTTGGTGACATAGTTAGTGTAGCCGTCAAACACCCAGGGACCTTGAGCATCTGGGGTGGAGAGATTCAAATTTGCCCAACCATGGGAAACTTCAAAATCCTGGATATGCTGTCCAAACGTAAAGTGAAGGCGAGGATGCGGCTCTGCCATATACGCCAGTCCTGCTCTGGGTATACTCATCTCCTCAGCGTTAAATATTCCCCCGGTAAGATCAGCAAAAGGCTGCAGAGTCTGGGCAGTATTCGCCTCTTCCAGATTTGTGGTAATTGCCGGCTCAGGAATGCTGATCTCTGATACAAAAAGTTGATGATCATGCCCAAATCCAAACAGAGAGCCGGGGAAACCATCTTCCGATCCCCCTGGATCACCATCCGGGAAGTAGGTTAAGCCATGTCCGCTGTAATCCCAATCCGAACCGCCAGATGGTTCCGGCAATCGAAAAAACCCTAGATAAGTAAAATCCTCTGGCTGGATGAGGCTGCCGGAAGACGGCAATGCAGGGAGAAAATCTTCAACGGCGGGACGATCTGGCTGGTTTACATCACTAGCTGATTGGACCTGATCTTCTGCCAGGTCGGTGGAAACTGGTTGACTGCAAGACATCCCAGAGAAAATCAGGGGGATGAATATTAATAAGGGGGGTTTTCTTATCATAGGAAATCCTTATCCAAGATAAATGAAAGGGAAATTGTGCTTATTGCCTATTCCTCCCCAAAAGGGATCTGCTTTCTGTTTTTTTGGCAATTTCAAGCTGATTGATCAGGATAATACTTTATTGAACTGCCCACTGCAAGAATGACGGCAAAAGTGAATACTTATTAATTTCAGAATTTGAATATTCTTTTCCGCCAAGGATAGATTCTGCTGCGTTTAGTCCGCTCTGGACAGCTGGGCCAATCCCCTCTCCCATATCGAGAGTTGCCAGACCAATTGAGTCGCCAACTAGAAATATGTTACCTCTCCTAAACTGGTCCTGATTCCCCCGTAAATAGTAAATATATCCCTCCGGCTGGAAATCCCTCTCAGATACCAATCCTTTCTCCTGTAGTTTTTTCACCAGATACTCCCAGTGTTCCTGTATACTGCTGCCCCGATCTTTCAAGGCAGCGGCATTGCCACCTACCCCGATATTCAGATATCCACCCTCTTTTGGTACATACCAGGCATATCCGGGCAAACCATTATCAAAGAACCACAAACGGCAGTCGCCATCTTGCCAATCAGCGGAGAATTCCTCTTCCAGAGCGACAATTTGGGCGCCAGTCCGGGGTTCATCATTACTGAAAAAAGTATGGTAAACCGGGCAGTGCGTTCCTCCGGCACCAACCAGGAACTCAGCCGAATATTTTCCATCAACCCCATATCCCTGATCTATTAATGTAATCTTTTTTACTTCATGTGGTATTACCGGCGCTCCAGAACGCTCCAGCAGCCAGTAATCAAATTCCACTCTGCGGATAGCATACTGCCTGCCGGGTCGGATGATTGGAAATCCTTTCAGAAAAATCTTTAAAAAGGGGAAAGATGTCAAGCTGTGGGGGTAATCATGGGGTTTAACCTGCAAATCCCGGAGAACCTCCGGAGTGATCCAACCTGCACAAATTTTTGGGCGAGGAAACGTTTTTTTATCCAGGACCAGGCAATCAACTCCAGCCTGTACCAACTTCCAGGCGCAGGCAGCTCCCGCAGGTCCTCCTCCGACAATAATAACCCGATGGTGTTTCATAATTTACGACAGTCCGGCTGCGGATCCCCAATCCGGGTAAAAACTACCTGCCAGAGTTGGGTTTTCCTGGAACGGAATCCTCCGGCGCTGCTGAGCAGGTAGTACCTCCACATCCGATAAAATCGTTCGTCATAGCGGTCTTTTAAATTCGTCCAGGCTAATTCAAAATTAGCGTGCCAGGCCATCAATGTGGGATCGTAATCCGGTCCAAAATTATGCCAGTCTTCGATTACAAAGAGATCCTCCATAGCAGCCGTCAGCCGGGCAATAGAGGGCAGCATACTATTAGGAAAAATATATTTCTCCGTCCAGGGATTGTTTCCCTTACCTCTAAAATAGGTCCCGATAGTATGGAAATATCCGATTCCCCCTGGTTTAAGGGTCCGGTTTACCACCTCCATATAGGTCTGGTAATTTTTATGCCCAATATGCTCCATAATTCCAATAGAGATCACCCGGTCATACTCACCACCCACTTCGCGGTAATCCTGCAACCGGAGTTCAATTGGTAATCCACGGCACATCTCCATACCAAGTTCAACTTGTTCGGCGGATACAGTCACTCCCAATACTTCCGCCCCATATTTCTCTGCTGCGTATTTTGCAAAACTCCCCCACCCACAACCAAGTTCGAGTACTGTCATTCCCGGCTTGAGACCAATTTTTCGGCAAATCAGGTCCAGCTTGGCCTCCTGGGCTTCGTCCAGATTGGAAGCATCCCGCCAGTACCCACAGGTATAGTTTAATCGTTTATCAAGCATAGCCTGGTAGAGGTCATTTCCCAGATCGTAATGATGTTCTCCGACTTTGAATGCACGGGAAGGGGTCTGCAAATTAAATAGACGATATCTCAGCAGATGAAAGAGGATTTTCCAATTTCCTTGAATTTTCCTCTCCAGTCTGGCTCGTAGTGCCCGGTCGACAAATTGGTCAATGGCCTGGCAATCCCACCAGCCATCCAGGTAGGATTCCCCCAGTCCGAGTTCAACTTCACTCAAAACCCGCCGGTAAAACCGTTCATCATGGATTTGGATATCCCAGGGATTTGAACCGTTAACTTCAATATCAGCTGAAGCCAGCAGACCACGAATAATGGTTTCGGATTGCGATGGCATAATTTTCTCTCCTGGTATATCTGTCTTTTATCATAATAACCGAAACCCGCGCTCCCGGTTACTCAAGAAGCATTCTGGGAGACCACTTATGAGTAGAGAAAGCGAACTATTTAATCCAGAGGACCAATATTAAATATATTCATCCGCCAGGAAAGGGATATAAAATTGGAGATTTTCGAGAGCCCCTTCCTAAAAACCAGGATTTACTGCTAATCAGGAAAAGAGGTAATTTGCTAGCCGGTCAGTTTCTCCATAACTCCCGGCCCGACAATCGCCCAGTCCACGCAAGGACGCTGGAAGCCACCGGGGTGAATTAAAGGACAACCAAAGGCAGCATCATCTATGTATATCTGTCCGTAAGCTTTTGGGCTG
>JBARSJ010000016.1:0-1732 GCA_049644685.1 Anaerolineales bacterium | reverse complement strand
TAAATCTAATTCTGTCTCTTCAAATTCATGCATTTTTTTGAGAAACCGTCGCAAAGCAGTAACGTGGACACCTAGTTCCATGAAACTATTATAGAGGATCACTGCTGTCCGGAACATGAAATTTAATTTCCCTATAACTTAATTAATAACAATATGATACATCACAAAATGGCTGTTATCTACTTGAAATTGATTTTATACTGTGGTCATCCTTTTGTCACTAAAGAGAGGAGCGATCAAGTGTACACAGGAAAAATCATTTTTTCTCAGATAATGGATTATTTACCGATGCACGAGTTCCGCAGATGTGTAAGCCGATACAGAGGCAACTATCAAGTCAAAAGCTTTTCCTGCTGGAATCAATATCTTTGTATGGCCTTTGCCCAGCTGACATACAGGGAAAGTCTAAGGGATATCGAAACATGTCTCCGCTCTGTGCCAAATAAATTCTATCATATGGGTTTTCGAGGGAAGGTCTCACGGAGCACATTAGCCGATGCCAATGAGAGTTGAGATTGGCGCATCTTTGCTGATTTTGCTCAGGTACTTATTCATCAGGCCAGAAAGCTCTATGCGGAGGAAGATTTTGGTGTTGAACTTAAAGAGACAGTTTATGCTCTTGACTCAACAACGATTGATCTGTGCCTTTCGCTTTTTCCCTGGGCAATATTCCGGAAACACAAAGGTGCCATTAAGTTGCACACATTGTTAGATTTACGAGGCTCTATCCCGACATTCATCGAAATCACTGATGGGAAGATTCACGATGTCAATATCCTCGATGAACTCCTGCCGGAACCTGGATGTTTCTATATTATGGATCGGGGTTATCTTGATTTTGAACGCCTCTATGTTTTGAACTTGTTTCATGCCTTTTTTATCATTAAGGCCAAATCCAATCTGCAGTCTCGCAGACTCTATTCTCATCCTGTCGATAAGTCTAAGGGACTAAAATGTGATCAAACAATTGTTCTGACAGGAAAAGATTCAGCTAAACATTATCCAGGACAATTGCGCCGTGTTCGTTATTATGATGAAGAGACCAATAAAAATTTGAACTTTTTATCCAATAATTTTATTCTTCCAGCCTATACTATCACTCAACTCTACAAATGCAGATGGCAAATTGAGTTGTTCTTCAAATGGATCAAACAACATTTACGGATAAAATCGTTTTATGGGACATCGGAGAATGCCGTAAAAACCCAGGTTTGGATTGCCATTTCGATTTATGTGCTTGTGGCCATTATTAAAAAACGCCTGAATTTAGACATGTCTCTCTACACTTTTCTTCAGATTTTGAGTGTAACTGTTTTTGAGAAAGCCCCTATTTATCAACTACTTACGGAATTTGATTACACGACTCGGGAGGATGGCTCTTCTAACCAATTGAAACTATTTGAGTTATAACCGGACACTAGTGATTTTGTACTACAATTCCATGGGCCATTCCCTTAAGTCCTCGAGCATTATATTCTGCAAAAGAAATGGGATTCTTTAAATCGGTGATGTCTTCAATTTTTATTCCTTGATAATTTGTCACAAGATAATTATCTTCGACAGCAAAACCCGAAACTTCATAGGGATACATATAACGTGTTATAAATTGGGGTGATTGGGATTCAGAAAGATTGTAGACATTAATCCAGTTATTGAAAGAACCTAAATAAAGCAATCCATCATTAACGTTTAAACCTCCTGCTCCTTCAGTATTATTTACAATGCTTAGTTT
>JBARSJ010000015.1:0-5338 GCA_049644685.1 Anaerolineales bacterium | reverse complement strand
GGGGTTAGGAAGCAGCTTACATCATGGCCAAATCACGCATTGTCTCATTCCACTTCGGGACATAATCAAGGATTTCAGTAGACCTAATGGGATCGAAAATAAATTGATATCTCTCTAACACAGTGTTATGGATAGTAGGCTCATCTGCACAACAATCACTGATAACTGCTGATAAAAAGCCCAATTGAGTTGCTGAGGATGCCGTGAAAAGTACACAGGTTGAAGTAACCAAACCAGCGATCAACACGAATCTCTTCTTTTGATCCTGAAGATAGGAGATTAGGGAAGGATTATGAAATCCATCAAATGTTTGCTTAGTGAATATTTTCTCGCCCGAGAGTTCATTAGCGAAGGGAAGGACCTCACATCCTTCTGTTCTTTCAACACAAGGAATGCGTTTGCGAATGCGATACCTAGGCATCCAATCGGACATATCTTCCTTGAATTCAGCCCGGAGATGGATAACATCAATTCCGTTATCCCTACAAAGAGAAAGTAGATTGGAAACATTTTCAGAGAAATCGGGATAGAGCTTAGCCAATTTATCAGACCAAAAATCTCTTTGAACATCGATCAGAAGTAGGGCAAATGGGGACAGATTGTTATCGGTCATTATCACCTCAAATCTTATTGATTATTGCTTCCTAACGGAAGAGCTCACCCGTCCTGAGCGAAGCGGAGCGGAGACGAAGGGTCAGGTGCAGCGGGGGTTAGGCGGTGATGAACCACTTATCATTCTACCGGCAAGCTTGTTTTTGGTCGAATCTCCTTGATTCCAGAAAGAAGGAGAAGAAAGAAGCAAAGGGTATAGAATGCAGCAAAAGATATGTGGAGGGGGAGATTCCAGGAAACAAAGAACTGCCTTACCGCTTCATCGGCCACACCTGAGGCCACCGCCTCTTCAGCATCCGAGAAATTAGAAGCAAAAAATACACAGCTAACCCAGAAGGAGGATAGTCCGGCTATGAGTGCTATACCCCGGCTTTTCTTAATAATGAAACAAAGTATAGTCCAAAGGATGCCGATAATGAATGAGACCCAAAGGAAGAGGTTATAGTGGACATTGGCATGTGTTGCTTCCCTGAATACTGAGAAAGTATCAGTGAAAACCTGGTAGTTACCAGACTCGATCAGCCATGTAAAGTAACGCCCGAGCATGACGCTATGGGATATCAGGAAACCTGCTAGAATTCCCGTTAACATCGTGATGGCAAACCAAAAAACCCTATGAATCCGATGAATGTTCTCCATATCATCCATAACAAAACTCCTTTCTTTTACTATTGAGCTTTCTTACCTTGTTCTCGGTTTTCGAAGATCAGTTCCAGAAAGCTCACAACGGGTGAGCTTAGCGAAGCATCCTGTAAGGGCACCTGGCGCCGGAACCAGCTTTTAATGATTATAAAACCAAAACCGATAATGGGGAGGAGAGGTTAAATAACCAGTGTCCCCGGCGGTCAGGTGGAGCGGGGGTTAGTTTTCTCTCATTTAATTACAGAATCATAAACAACATAACTATGCCGCCAAGCGTATTTACAAATATGTGGACAAATATTGAAAAACGTATATTCCTTTTTTTCCAGACCAGATAGATCATCGGATAACTAGCAATGATCCTGATCAGATTTTCCCAGGGAGAAAAGAAGTGATAGATTGAGAAAAGGACTGTATTTAAAAAAGGTGCCCATTTCCCAGAATACGCATCCATTCTGGGCAGTAAGTAACCACGAAAATATAATTCCTCTACAAGTGGTCCTAAGATACAACTCAGCAGGAGATACAGAATTGCGAGAATTTTGATTCCTTCATAACCAGCTACACTTGAAGGATCTTGTAGGATAAGTTGAAAGTTATATCGTTCTGGCCACCAGTAAAAAAAAGTTCGAACAAAATAGGGTTGAATAATGGGAGCCAGTACAACAAAAAAGATAAGGAAGATCAAAATCAATACTGGAACATACAAAAGATAGTCCTTTAACTGGCTTTTATCTGTGAACCTAATGATCTCCTTAATCGTAAATTTTCCGGTTTCATTTTTTCCTTCAATCAAAAGAATGCCCATTTGGATAGGTATTAGACCAACTAGGATTCCAAATAGATATCCTACGATAGGCTCCAATCTATCGTCAAAACCCAATAAGCTGATATAAACTGGAGTCGAAAAAATGAATATTGAAATTAATACAAATACTCCCGGCAGCAAATGCAGAGAAATAGATTTTAAGACCGAGTGTTGTTTGATATTATTCATAACATTCTCTCTGGAGACAGCTATGAATATATTAAGAGGATTCAATCAGTTTCAATTAATCAGAACTATATAAATTTGATTCTACCAAGATCAACAAATATAACAAAACCGAAATTGAGTGAAAACTAACGGATGAGCTCAGCCGCCCTGAGTAGCCCCGAAGGGGCGTATCGAAGGGTCAGGTGCAGCGGGGGTTAGGCGCTCGCTGCCAACTTACTGCGAAATAAACACTATGACCTCTTTCCACCAATGCAGTTCTGCCTCAACCGGCACCTCGTTATGTCTTACATTTTCAAACAACCACAATTTCTTCTCTCCGGCTATTGAGTTATAAAGCTTTTTACCGTGTTGCACCGGAATAATCTCATCGTTTTCAGCGAGTATGACAGCAATATTTCCATCAAATCCTTGAAGGTTATCAATGTTGTTAAATTTGTCCAGAACTAACCAACGTGCTGGAAGATACCAGTAGTGTGTTTGAGCCAAATTCGGTAGCGAATCCCAAGGCAGAAAAAGGATCACTCCTTTTATGGGAACGTCAGTTTTCCTAACAGCACTGGAAACGACTCCACTCCCTAGTGACTCACCCCAAACGAACAGCGGCCCCCCAAACTCTTGATAGGCAAGCCTTATAGTTTCAAGCGCATCCTTTACCAATACATCTTCACTGGGTTGTCCAACTCTACCTCCATAGCCGGGATATTCAGCTAAGATAACTCGCAATTTTTGAAGTGAGAGCGCTTTGCTATAGAAGCTACGATGATAGGCCGCGCCTGCGTTGCCATGAAATACTATGATAGTTCCCTTTGCTTCAACCAGTTCTCCTTGACTGACGAATCCTTGAAAATTTTCAAACGAAGGCCAATAGAGTAAGCCTTCATCAAGCGCACGATCCTCTGACAATTGGATTTCGTTAGGTAGATAAAGCAATTTCCGCTGGAGTAAAAAAACAATAGAGCACAACAATATATATCCGGTTAAGGCATAAAACAATATTTTCCAAAACATGGGAGTAACAACTCTTGTCGATTTCACGATGATAATAATTTGGTAGAGCTAATTTTCTAGTTGGCCTCCAACTCTAGAACCATGTGTATGTCCTCAGGTTCGAGTTCATACAATTCTGGCAGTGGCTCTGCACAAAGGTCGAAACCAAAGGACTTATAGAAACCTACTGCAGATTCTGATGGCGTTGCTGAAACGTAGATGCGATTCGCACCTTGATCTCGAGCATACTGAAGGAGTTGGCGAGTGATTGCAGAAGCGACACCCTTCCTCCGACAAGGTGCGCTAACCTGTAGATAGGCAAGCCGAGCCATCCCTGGTCGAATATTGGGAGTGAGAACTCCTATGCCCACAAGTGTCTCGTTTTGAAAGGCGCCAACCGAGATAGCGTTCATAGATAGGTGACTGCTATAGAATTCAATCTGTTCAGCAATAGTGTGGTTGCCCACCCCCTCTACAATGAAATCGGGCGTATCCCAATCAACATCCTTCTTGAGCAGCTTGCCATCGCTGACTTCGAATCCTACCCGGATAATTTCTGTTCGATTGATTTCCGCGAGCCTTGGTAGCTCGGATTTAGTCAACTTCCTGTATGAAATCATGTCCGGAAACACACCTCAATAGTTAGGATGGGGCTCTGCCTAACGGATGAGCTCACCTGGCGCCGGGGTCAGCTAATGATGATTATAAATTAGAAACAGATAAAGGATGAAGAGGTCAAACGCCCGGCGTGCTCGGCGGTCAGGTGGAGCGGGGGTTAGGCTGATAACTTAAATTAGCTCATCATGTTCCTTTTTTGTGATGGGATACCATTTACAAATAATTGTGGGTATTATATCCTTTAGCCATTCTGGTTCATTATCTTCTTCCCAAACCTTTAAGAAAATCGAAACAGAGTTTATTCCGTTAGGGGCGGATAAAGAAACTTTCAATTTTCCACTTTGATTTTTATTCTTTTGGTCTATACCGCTTTTGCAAACAGGCATTTGAGATAGGCTCCTTCCGGATACGAAATGGGATGGTCTAAAGCATGGCCAGTCCGGGCAAGTTCCACGAGCGGGCGCTCAGCCTCGGCAGCCGCAAGATGGATCTGTTTGAAAAATTCTTCGGCAGTTACCCGGCTTGAGCAAGAAGCCTGTACCAGAATCCCCTCTTTTTTGAGAACGCTTAACCCTAAAATGGTTAAGCGCCGGTACGCGGCAAGCGCACGATCGACATGCTTATGTTTCTGGGCAAATGCGGGTGGATCGAGGATTACCATATTAAAATGGTGACCCTGTCCCGCCAGGCGAGCCAGGACCTCGAAAGCATCTTCAGCGAGGGTAGTATGTACGGAATTCCCCACGGGAGGAACATGCCGATTGTGGGCCCAGTTGCGTTTGGCGGCAGCCAGCGCCGCGGCACTTGCATCGACACTTACCACGCGCCGTGCCCCTCCTCTGGCAGCATAGACCGAAAAACCACCCGTGTAGGCAAACACGTTCAGGACCTCTTTTCCGGATGCCAGGCGCTCGACCTTGCTCCGATTGTCGCGTTGGTCGAAGAAGAACCCTGTTTTTTGCCCCCGGATAGGGTCGGTTTCGAACCGGAGGCCGTTTTCCCAGAACATAACTTGACCCTCCAAGGGGGCGCCGGAAAGGACCATCCCTTCTTCGAGTCCGAAAAGATCTTGAGGTTTAGTTGCCAACAGCCGACTGAAGCGGAGGATGATCCGATCTGCAGCTGGAAGCGCGGGTAAAATATCACGCAGGTGGGGGAGCCAGGCGGGCGTGTAAAGTTTTATGACCAGGGTGTGTTCATAGCGATCGAGAACGAGACCGGGCAACCCGTCATTTTCCCCGTGGATGAGCCGGCAGCCGGTCGTTTGGTGAGGGGCAGGTTGAGCGAGGAGCGGAGTGCGCAGGTTACAGGCAGAGGTGATTTTTTCCTGGAACCATTCTCGCCCGATGGAGACCGGTTTACCCGCCTGCAAGATCCGCACGCGGATGGGAGAATGGGGATCGAATAAGCCGATTGCCATAAAGCGGCGTTTTTCGTCAAAAATAACAGCAAGGTCACCAGGGCGGCCTGCGAAACTTTGCT
>JBARSJ010000014.1:0-7287 GCA_049644685.1 Anaerolineales bacterium | reverse complement strand
CACGGCGGATTCCAACTTAAGGAAACCTTAAAAGTATTCCTTTCAGAAAATGGATACAGTGTTGTAGATTGCGGAACCAACAGCACAGACGCAGTGGATTACCCGGATTTTGCCCGGGCAGTCGCTGAGCAGGTGAGGGGCGGCAACGCCTGGCGGGGGATCATGATTGACGGAGCCGGGATCGGCAGCTGCATGGCTGCCAACAAAGTCCCTGGAGTCCGGGCCGCGATGTGTTACGACTTCTCCACCGCCTATAACAGCAGGGAACACAATAATGCCAATTTACTAACCCTGGGAGCGGGATTGATCGGTTCCAGCCTGGCTAAACAAATCCTGAGCACATTTTTAGAAACGGAATTCGGTGGGGGACGCCATGCCCGCCGGGTAGACAAAATAATGGAAATCGAGAAATAAATATGGATACAACAAAACAGGAAGTAAAGCATCTGGTTGAAGTCATTGCCCGAGAGGTACTGATTGCTTTTAACGAAAACGAATACCGCTCAAACCAGCCGGCAGGAGATTACTGCACATTAGAATGTGCGGAAGGGGTCTGTGTTGACACCTGTTTTAACCGGGTTGGAGAAGTAGTCAGCGCCGGCGCGTCCCGGTTAACTTCACAATTGGGAAATATCCCTGATGACCCGGATCTTGCCAGCATGATTGATCATACCCTGTTAAAACCGGATGCGACCGCTGACCAGATTGCCCAGCTTTGTTATGAAGCCCGAAAATACAAATTTGCCTCTGTGTGTATAAACCCCACTCATGTGAAGCTGTGCGCTGAGCTGCTGGAGGGAACCCAGGTAAAAGTTTGTACGGTGATCGGTTTCCCACTGGGGGCTTCCGCTCCGGAAGTGAAAGCGTTTGAAGCCCAGACTGCCATCAATGATGGGGCCACCGAGATTGATATGGTGATAAATATCGGAGCTGTAAAAGCCGGGGATTTAACCCTGGTTGCCCGGGATATCCATGAAGTGGTCAAGGTGGGTCATGCGGCTGGAGCAATTGTTAAAGTTATTATTGAAACTGCGTTATTAAATGAGGAAGAAAAAGTAACCGCCTGTTTGCTCTCCAAGGAAGCGGGAGCGGATTTTGTAAAAACCTCAACCGGTTTTTCCGGTGGCGGCGCGACAGTTGAAGATATCAATTTAATGCGCCGGGTCGTGGGTCCAACTATGGGTGTCAAAGCCTCAGGTGGCGTGAGGGATTTTGAAGATGCCCAGAACATGGTCAAGGCTGGAGCCACCCGGTTGGGCGCCAGTGCCGGGGTCAAGATTGTTCAAGAAGCATTGGCTTCTAATGGAACTGGAAAACCAGCAGTACCAGCGGAGAAGGCAACCGCCTACTAAGAGGATTATCTGATGAAAATTGCCAGGGTAACAGGCAGCACGATCTCAACCATCAAATCTCCTCGGGTCAAGGATACAAAACTCCTGATTTGCCGGGAGACCGATGCCTCGGGAACCAAAGAGCTTGGTCCTTCCTATGTGGCAACGGATCTAGTGGATGCTGGTGTGGGTGATTTGGTGCTGACCTGCCATGGTTCTGCAGCCCGGCAGACAACGATTACCAAAGAAACACCAGTGGATGCGGTAATCATGGCCGTACTTGATCACCTGGTTGTTGACGGTGAGTTTGTATTTAGGAAGTGAGCCCAGGAGCAATACATGTTGATTGCTAAAGTGATTGGAACGACTGTCTCAACTATCAAGGAACCCACCCTGGAAGGCAGGAAGTTATTGATCCTGCGCCAAACCGATGTGGATGGTAAGCCTTTTGGAAAGCCCTATGTCGCTGTGGATACTCTGGATGCCGGGATTGGTGAGTTGGTACTCACAGCGCATGGCTCCAGCGGTAGACAAACAGAAATGACTCAAAATCGACCGGTCGATGCGGTAATCATGGCAGTGATAGATCACCTCAGCGTCTTGGGTGAAGTAACTTATCGGAAAGATTGAGATCTATAGCTAAACCTATTAACTGAATTGGGAAAACCTATGCCAGCATTTGATAAAGATTTACGCTCAATACAGCAAGCCCGCCAGATGGTTCTCAGCGCGCGGGAAGCCCAGAAAATTTGGGGTTTTGTTACCCAGGCGGAAGTTGACCGGGTATGTGAAGCAATGGCTGAGGCAGCATACGGTGCCGCTGAACGCCTGGGACGAATGGCCGCTGAGGAAACCGGTTTTGGTGTCCCGGAGCATAAAAAAATCAAAAATCAGTTTGCGTCAAAAGCAGTCTGGGAATCAATCAAAGACGTTAAAACTGTGGGCATAATCAAGCGGGATGATCAGCTAAAGCTGTATCAAATCGCCTGGCCAATGGGTGTTATCGCTGCCCTTACTCCCAGCACCAATCCTACATCTACAGTAATGAATAAGATCCTGATGGCGGTGAAGGCCCGCAATGCGATTGTAATTGCACCCCATCCTTCGGCAGTAAACTGCTGTGTAGCCACAGCGGAAATAATGAGCAAAGCTGCTGTAGAGGCTGGTGCGCCGGAAGGTTTGATTCACTGTATGTCTGAAATTAGCCTGCCGGGTACAGATGAACTGCTGTCCCACCGCTACACAGCCCTGATTTTGGCAACTGGGGGGGGAGCGATGGTGCGGGTAGCCCATTCCAAAGGCAAACCCGCTTATGGTGTTGGACCGGGCAATGTGCCTGTTTATGTGGACCGCAGCGCTGACCTCGAAAAAGCCGCCCGGTATATTGTAGGTAGTAAAGCCTTTGATTTTTCTCTGATCTGTGCTTCTGAGCAATCTGTAGTAGCAGATCGCCCCATTGCCGGCCGTTTAAAGGAACTGATGATAGCTCAAGGAGCCTACTGGGTATCCCCTGCAGAGGCAGAAGAACTGCGCTCGATTCTGTTTTTCCCTAACGGTGCGATAGATGCCAGTTCAGTAGGAAAATCTCCCCAATACCTGGCTGCCAAAGCAGGCTTCCAGGTGCCGGACACTGCTAGGATACTGGTCGCGGATTTAAACAGTGTCGGGAAAGAAGAACCACTTTCCAGGGAAAAATTATCCCCGGTATTGGGTTTTTACACTGCAGATGATTGGGAAGCTGGCTGTGACCGCTGTCTTGACCTGATTAACTTTGGCGGTCGGGGACACAGCCTTATCATTCATGCCACTAATGAAGAGATTATTTATGCCTTTGGCCTTGAGAAACCGGTTTTTCGCATTGGTGTCAACACCATGGGAACACTGGGCATGATTGGGTATACCACCGGCATTTCTCCATCTCTGACCCTGGGGTCAGGTGGTGTGGGCGGCGCGATCACAGGTGACAACATCGATGTCCATCATCTTTATAACATCAAACGCATGGCGTTTGAGACCAGCGATCCTCCTGAAGATGCTTTCTTGCCGGGAAGTGTGCCGGCAGGCAGTGTCCAGGCGCCGGATTATGAGGCGTTGGAAAACTTGGTGCGGGAGACAGTTCAGGAGATATTAAATCCAAAATAACCTCTTATTCATTCAGGATAAGTAAGTAACTTTTTAACCAATTAGTACAAGGAGTAAAAAATGGCACAACAAGATCCTTCATTTATCGCCCTCGGTATGGTGGAGACCCGCGGCCTGGTTGGCGCAGTGGAAGCCGCTGATGCAATGGTAAAAGCAGCCAACGTGGTTCTGATTGGTTCAGAATACGTCGGCGGCGGATTTGTTACCGTTATGGTCCGGGGCGATGTGGGCGCTGTGAAAGCGGCCACTGATGCAGGCGGCGCAGCCGCAAAACGAGTCGGGGAACTGGTTTCCATCCATGTCATCCCTCGCCCGCACGAAAACGTGGAAATGGTGCTGCCTAAGAGTTCCAAGGGCAACTTCGGCGGCCGTTCAGAAGATAAGAAGTAACGGGGTTGTCTTGCAATCAGCGGAACTTCTTAAAACCTTAACGCGCGCTGCGCGCGTATTTCACTGGGCTGAAGACCCTGAACCTCCTCCATTTGACCAGGTTCCGGAAGGAAACCTTCATGTTGGAGTGGATCTGGGCACAGCTTACCTGACGGTAGCTGTTCTGGATGATCAGAATCAGCCCTTGACGGGAGAATATCGGTTTGCGCAGGTTGCGCGGGACGGCCTGGTGGTGGACTTTGTCGGCGCTGTTGATCTGGTGAAAAGCATGAAAGACCAGATTGAACGACGGATCGGCAGGGAACTCACCCATGCTGCCAGCGGCTATCCGCCTGGTGTCCCCAGAACTGAAGTCCAGGCTACGGCCCATGTGGTGGAAGCGGCTGGGATGATCTGTACTGGCCTGGTTGACGAACCCAGTGCAGCCAACACCCTGGTAGGTCTGGAGAACGGAGTCATCGTAGATGTTGGAGGCGGCACAACCGGAATCGCTGTGGTTGAGAACGGGCAGGTAGTTTACACCGCGGATGAAGCCACGGGCGGTACCCATTTTTCACTGGTTATTGCAGGTGCTCATGACATTTCATTTGAGGATGCGGAACGCCTTAAAATTAACCCCGCAGAGCAGCCGGTTTTATTCCCGGTGGTTAAACCAGTTCTGGAAAAAGTCGCCAGTATCGTTGCCCGGCACATTAAGGGATATCAAATTCCTTTAATTACCCTGGTGGGCGGTACCAGCGCTTTCTACAGGGCGGCAGAAGTGATTGAGGAGTATACCGGGATACCTGCCTGGGTTCCTGATTTTCCTGCTCTGGTGACCCCGATAGGGATGGCGATGCATGACAATAAAGCGGAAACTTCCTGATTAATCCCTACCGGGCTTGACGGAAGACCTTCCAATAAGGAGATCTAATGGCAAAAAGCGACTTTCAACTACGTGTTTATTGTTACCTGGACCGTATGCAGTCCGAGGTGGCAGCTTTTGTGGGCACAATCACCCAGGGAGACCTGCCGGTAGAAGGCATGGCTTCCCTTTATGTGGAAATGTCACCCGGAAATGAAGTCTTCCGAACGGTAGACATCGCGGTCAAAGCCACGGAAGCCAAACCAGGCGCTCAGGTTGTGGAGCGGGAATTCGGCATGTTTGAGGTGCATTCCCTGAATCAGGCTGCAGTGCTGGAATCCGGGCGAATAGTGCTCGAGAGGCTGGAATTGGCAAAAGAAGACCGTATTAAACCCTCTGTGTATTCCTCCAACCTGATCACCCGTGTGGATCCTTACCAGGCCCAACTGCTGAACCGCTGGCGCCGGGGATCAATGCTGGTCGCTGCGGAAACCCTGTTTGTTCTGGAAGTTGCACCTGCGGCTTACATTATGCTCGCAGCAAATGAGGCGGAAAAGAAAGCCAATGTGAAGGTTATTCATATCGCTTCCGTAGGACGTTTCGGACGGATGTGGATGTCTGGCTCAGAGGCTGACATGGTAACTGCCCGAGACGCAGCCATTCAGGCTATGGAAAGCGTGGAAGGTATCGCCGGTAAATAAATAAAGCAGTCTTTAGGAGTCATCCTATGCCCAAAATTTTTTATACTGATCGGGACATTGAGGACCTCTTTCACAGTGGAATAACCACCCTGGTTGTTAATGACGATGTTGTGGTGACTGATATCGGTCGCGAGAAGGCCAGGAAGCTGGGTGTGGAACTTCTGCGTGAACACGATCAACCTTCCAGTGCCCCAATCCGACCCTACATCACCGAAAAACCATCTCCCAGCGCCGCGCCGTCCCTGCCCCAGACCCCAATTCCACCCCCAACCAGGCAAGCCCTGGAAGACCGGGTGTTGAATGCAGTCCAGGAACAGGTAGGGGATACGGTGGATTCGAACTTGCTGAAAACCATCATTCAACGTGTGTTGAAAAGTGTGGGAGGAAGCTGAAATGCTCTTTGGTCGCGTTAGAGGAACTGCGGTTGCCTCGATTAAATACCCTGATCTTACGGGGATGAAGCTGCTGGTTGTGGAACCCCTGAATAAACATCTGGAACCCACCGGTCCGCTTCAGGTAGCAGTGGATGTAGTTCAGGCAGGTCCGGGAGACCTGTGCGTGATGGTACGCTCCCGGGAAGCTGCCTTGGCGATGCAGGTTCATACTTTTGTCCCAGTGGATCTGGCTTTAATTGGTATTGTCGATGAGCTGGTAGTCTATCCAGATGATCAATTTGACCTTACCCTAAAAAAAGGGTTTATAAAATATACCTGATATGATACTAGGCAAAGTTACTGGAACCGTGGTGACTACAATTAGTCACCCGCATTATAAAAACCGCCGACTGCTGGTTGTCCAGCCTCTGACTCTGCCGGATGATCCACCGCAGGGAGATTTTGTTGCCCTGGATAATTCACAGGCGGGTGTGGGGGATACTGTGCTGGTGAACAGGGAAGGAAACGGTGCCCGCCAGATTCTGGATAATCCGGATGGCTGTGTGATCTCAGTGATTGTCGGCATTGTGGATTCACTTTATATTGAAGGTTGGGAGTGACTGGCATGCGCATACCCTTGATTGCCGGCAACTGGAAAATGAACAAAACCGAGTCGGAAGCGATTTCCCTGGCGAGGAAGTTAATCCAGGGAGTAAAATCGCTGACAGGCGTGGATGTTTTAATCTGCCCTCCGTTTACTTCCTTGTCTCAACTGAATAAATTGTTGGTTAGCTCCCCGATTCTGCTGGGAGCCCAGAATATTTCCGAGCAAAAGTCTGGCGCTTTCACCGGAGAAATCTCTGCTGAGATGGCAGCCGAGTTCTGCACTCATGTCATCCTGGGCCATAGTGAAAGAAGAGCCATCTATGGGGAAACTGATGAGCTGATCAACCTTAAGCTGAAAGCAGCGCTGAATGCGGGGATGATCCCCGTCCTCTGTGTGGGCGAACAGCTGGAAGAGAGGGAAAGTGGGCAGGCGGCAAGTGTGATTGCCGGTCAGCTGCAGGCAGGGTTAAAGGGAGTTCATCTTCCCGACCCAGACCTGATGGTGATTGCTTATGAACCAGTCTGGGCGATCGGCAGTGGGCGTTCGGCTTCAGTTGACGACACCGCGGATTTGATCGGAGGGGTCATCCGGCCAACTTTATCCGGATTGTGGGGGGAAATAATTTCTCAAAAAATACGGGTGCTTTATGGGGGATCTGTAAACCCGGGTAATGCGCGCGGATTTTTCAGCATGTTAGAAATTGACGGCGCCCTGGTGGGCGGTGCCAGCCTTTCTGCGGATAAATTTTTGGGCATCATCGAACAAGCCAGATAGCAGTAGTAAACTCGGAGTTGTAGTTCTCCAGAGTTGTGGATTTCATCAGGATTTCTGCAGGACAATTGTCCATCCTTCATTACTCTGACAAATTATCCCATATCCTGGATGGTAAAATCCAGAG
>JBARSJ010000013.1:0-2830 GCA_049644685.1 Anaerolineales bacterium | reverse complement strand
GACTGCGACCCCATCAACCACTGCGACCCCGACAACGACTGGGACGCCGACAGAGACACCAGAGCCATAGTGCTTTCTATTGAGTAGGAGGAGCGGAAAACTATCTCTGGAGTGTTTCGGCTTATCTAAAACAGAGACGAATAATTAATGATAATTACTCCGGTCTTGTTGTACAGACACGCTAAGACAACATGAGGAATGTACTGGAATATTCACCGCTCCGATCAAATCAATAAACGAATTAATTAATGATTACTATTCAGTTTGGGGATTACAGGGTCGTAGTCCCATTCCCGGGAAATAACATCAGTTCGAAAGGAAAGACAGTGAATACCAAACAGGCTATATCCAAAACAGCGAAATCGGCGGTGCTGATCGTGATGCTGGTTGCAGCCACTGCTTGCGCCTCTGCCCAGCCGACCATGGTCGCTCCTACAGATGCTCCGCTGGCGAACATGCCTAATCCAGCCTCCGCATATTGCCAGCAGCAAGGCTGTAGCAGCGAGATCCGCACCGCCGCTGACGGCAGCCAGAGCGGCGTATGTATCTTCCCGGATGGCAGCGAATGCGACGAGTGGGCCTACTTCCGCGGCGAGTGCGGACCATCCGCGGCCACTCCAACTGCTGAGGCTGCGGCAGTCCCCACCGAAATACCGACCGCCCGGCCCATTGATCCGGCAGATTACCAGGGCTTTTGGACATATACTCATCCCGTCTACGATTTTTCAATCATGCTTCCCGAAGATTGGGTTGTGGATGAGACTACCACCAGCGATCCGCTCATGAACGGGCACATGCTCATGTTACGCCCGCGGCTCCAAGGCGAAGGCGTTGAAGGTCTGCAAATCCGAATGACCTTCCGCCGGGTGGGGGAAGATGTGCTGCTCTGGCCAACAGGCGTGGGCGCGGGACAGTTCATCCAGCAAGGGACCCTGGATGTGGCTGGGCAGCCTGCACGGCGCGTATTGTTCGTTTGCCCGGGCGGGGAGGTGAACGATGTCTGGTATCAAGGCGCCGCGGAGAATGCGCCCAATATCCAGCGAGGGGATATGGAATTTGGCTTCATCCTCTCGCTGACCAGTTTCTTCTGCGAGGAGGGGCACAGCCTGGGCGGTAAGAACCTATATTTGGGTGAGTTGATCGTAGCATCGCTCAAGGTGCCATAACCCGCCTGGGCCAAACGCCCGACGCCTGTAGTGGCCGAAAATAGACATCCGTTCTAGAAAATGTGCTTGGACACACAATAAGCGCTACAATCAAGGTCTTGATTTCCTATCAGGATAGGCAGACTGTAATTTCACCTTATCCCAAAAATCTCGAATGAATCATTCGTAGATTCAACTCGCAAGAACAACACAGAAGAACGAAGATTAAGTAATTGGGATGGTTCTATTCAGAACACCGTTGAACTTGCTAGATTGACCCTCCGCGTGTAGGATAATTGAGACTTATGCTCGCTGGGTTCCGAGTAGTCGGAAATCGATAGGTCACCCTTGGAATACCAGCCTGACAATCCAAGGTACCCTTTTCAGGATTCGAACTCATAACCTGAAGGTCCTTAGTTCGTATCTGAGCCCCGCTACCTTAAGGCACCTGAAAGGGTGCCTTTTCCCTTCCAAGCCCCCTTGAATAGGGTTCGAACTCGTATCCTGGGGGTTATCAGCCCGCTTCCGAAGCGCTCAAATTGAGCCTCCCGCACGAAACGTAGACCGTCAGGCTTTTCCAAATCTTTGAATTCGTTTTCCTGGACTAAAAAGGCATAGGGGGAACTCTGACATCTGGGAGGACGTAGGCGCATTCAATGGTAGCCCACACTAATTCAGCCTTACTATCCGGATCCTCGATTACTGGATTCCAATAAAGAACATCTGGATCCTGAGTTTCCCACGCTTCGCTCTTGACAGGCCCCCTCCACTATGTTCCGGGGACTACGGAATCCGAAAAGCTTCCCCTTAGGAATGTAATTCAGAACAAGTAAGCGGCCAGATCCATTTGAGTGATGCTAATCTATTTCGAATCCAGAATTGCACTTCGTAGTTGAATTTAGGAATGAATACTAAAACTATGATGAAAATAACAGAGACGGCCGCGTAATGACACTGAATGGCCTTGCGCGTCGGGCGTGCCTAACGAAGGTTTCAACCGGACATCGCGGACAAGCCGCTCGCCGGTTAGACCAACGTTAGGCGCTCAAGTTCTACCACTCTTTTGGTTTGTTGAAGGTTCCCTTTGAATCAGTGAGAGTTGCGGGGAATTGACTTGCTGTTAGTGTGCCAGTTCTAATTTGTTTAAGAAATGTTGCATGTTTAATCAGCCTTGAGCTGGGGTGCTTCTGAGGATTTAGAATACCAACTGTTTTATTCAATTCGTTCTTTACAATTCTGATAGCTTCGACCAGGTCTGAATCGTTAGTTACCATAACAGCCGAATCATAGAGCCCTTTATAACCGTCGTTGATCATATGAGCAGCAAGGTTTACATCTGAGCCCTTCTCTTCAGTTCGAATAACCGTTGCGAACTTCATTTTTCCTGGTTTTGATGTTACCAGGGGGAGTGATACATTCTTGGTTAGGAAACTTCCAAAGATGATCTCAACGATAGGTATGGTGTGTAGAGCTCTAAGGTAAATTTGTTGTCTCGTTGGTTTGCCTGGATCATCTGGTCTTGAGCTAATTCTCGCTGTGAAATACTTGATCTTCACTATGTTAGATTTCGGGAGCAAGTAGTTACAAAGTTTTAAAATATCTAACCATTTATAAGGCGTATCTTTCACCGCACCATAGTAAAGGTTGAAGCCATCTACATATACATAGGTATTCATATCTAAATC
>JBARSJ010000012.1:0-7623 GCA_049644685.1 Anaerolineales bacterium | reverse complement strand
GGTCCACCGAGCTGACCGTGGAACAGGCCTACGATGAGTATGTCAAAGCCTGGTTCCTGCTCCACACCCTGAATGAAATGTTCGGGTTCTCGAAAGCCAGGGAACGGGCTTTTGTTTTTAACATGAGCGTCGGCTATGACCTGGAAGGCATGAAATCCCCCAAAATTGATGTTTTCATTGAGGGGTTAAAGGATGCTTCGGGAAGGGAAATATTCCAGGAATGCCAGGCTTCGTTAATTAAAGCCATCAAGGGGGGAGATATCCCCGGGCTTTCTGATCCATCCTTCGTGGAGTTGATCTCTCCTCAGATATCCAATTCAATTACCCTTTCCACCATGCACGGTACACCACCTGAAGATCAAGAGAAAATCTGTAAATACCTGATGGCTGAAAAAGGCCTGCATACTTATGTGAAGCTTAATCCCACCTTGCACGGTTATGACTACGTCAAAGAGGCTTTTGAGAACCTGGGCTATGACAATATTCAGCTCAAAGAAGAAAGTTTCTCCCATGACATGCAGTACCCGGACGCTGTGGAAATGCTGCGGAATTTAACCGCCCACGCCCAGCAGGTCGGGGTGGAGTTCGGCGTTAAACTCTCCAATACCCTGGCCGTTGTCAACGACAAAGGAACCCTGCCGACGGATGAGATGTATATGAGCGGCCGCGCTTTGTACCCCCTGACGGTGAACCTGGCGCTGAAGCTCTCGCAGGAGTTTAACGGGAAACTCTCGATCTCCTATTCCGGGGGAGCTGATGCCTTCAATATCAGGGACTTGCTCCAGGCTGGCTTAAAACCAATCACCCTGGCAACTTATTTCCTCAAACCCGGCGGGTATGAACGCATGACTCAGCTGGCTGAGCTGGTCGAGGATCAGAGCGATATCCTCGCTTTGGATTCGGTGGATGTGGAAAAATTAGCTCAAGTTGCTGAAGACGCCCTCGAGGATCCCCGCTACTCCAAAGAGGGAAAATCCTCGGAGCCGATGAAAATCAATTATTCTCTGGAACTGCTAGATTGTTTTGTGGCTCCCTGTACTGTGGGATGCCCCATCAACCAGGATATTCCCCAGTACATCCGCCTTATCGGGGAAGAAAGGTACGCTGAGGCTTATGAATTAATTATCGCCAAGAATCCGCTGCCCTTTATCACCGGATATATCTGTGATCATGACTGCCAGCTGAAATGCGTCCGGAATGATTATGAGGATTCAGTTTTGATCCGGGACTTAAAACGGATAGCCGCGGAGAACGGATTTGAATCCGTGCTGGAGAAGATCCCGGTTGGGAAAATAACTCAGGATAAAAAAGTTGCTGTCATCGGCGCCGGCTCAGCTGGACTCTCGGCGGGTTATTTCCTGGCCCGGGAGGGATTTGAGGTCACTATTTTTGACAAAACCAGCACCCCCGGCGGCATGGTAGCCCACGGCATTCCCGGTTTCCGGTTTCCTGACCTGGCTCTGGAAAACGACCTGGCGCTGATTAAACACTCCGGGGTCAAGTTTGAACTCAACTGCAGTCCCAAGCTGGATATCGACCAGCTGAAAAAGGACGGCTACACCTACATCATCCTGGCCATCGGAGCCTGGAAATCCCGCCTGCTGAAGGTTGAGGGAGACCAGAAGAAAGTCAAGGGAGCGATTGAGTTCCTTTTAACCTACAATCGCGACCCTCAATCCCTCCAGTTGGGAAAAAATGTGGCTGTAATCGGCGGCGGCAACAGCGCCATGGACAGCGCTCGAGCGGCTCTCCGGGTTCCAGGTGTGGAATCGGTCAGTATTCTCTACCGGCGGACAATAAAACAGATGCCGGCTGACCGGGAAGAGCTGAAAAATGCCCGGGAAGACGGGGTGATTTTCCAGGAACTGGTTTCCCCGGTCTCCCTTAAAGACGGTGTTCTGACCTGTCAAAAAATGCGCTTAGGCGAGAAGGATGCCAGCGGCCGCCGCCGGCCAGTGGCTCTGGAAGGAGAGCTGGTGGAGTATCCCGCGGACACTGTTCTGGCCGCAATCGGGGAGCTGGTGGAGTATGATTTATTAACAGCCAACGGGATAGAGGTGGATGAGCGGGGGGCTATTCAAGTGAGTTCGTTTAACGAAACCAATCTTGATAATGTCTATCTTGCCGGAGATGCCCGTCGAGGTCCGGCTTCAGTGGTTAAGGCCATTGCCGATGCCCGGAAAGCAGCCGATGGAATTCTGGAGAAAGAGGGTATAGACGAGCGCCGGTTAACAATTCCTCAGGTGAAATTTGATAAAGAGGTCCAGAACAAAGCTATCGCCAAGAAAAAGGCTCTGATCACCCCCAGACTTACTTTAGAAGATTTTGACAGGGGTTATCTCTCCGAAACCAATCGCTGTTTGGAATGCAATTTCATCTGCAATAAATGTGTGGAAGTTTGCCCCAACCGGGCTAATATAGCCATCCAGGTTAACTCCCCCTTCCTGCAGGACCAGAATCAGATCCTGCACCTGGATCCGCTCTGCAATGAGTGCGGAAACTGTGCGACTTTCTGCCCCTACCAAGGGGAACCTTATAAAGATAAATTCACCCTCTTCTGGGAGGAGGAAGCTTTCCTGGAGAGCGAGAACGAGGGCTACCTGCCCCTCCCAGAGGATGGACTGCGACTGCGCTACCAGGGCGAGATCCACGAGCTGGGTTTTACCAACGGCCGCGTGGTAGCAGCGGATGACTCCCTGACTGTGGACGACAAACTGAAGGGTTTGTTCAAGATAATGCTGGCAGTCCGCGATCGTTACTCCTACCTGCTGCCTGGGGGATAAAATCACGAGTGCCGTTACCTGATTAACAGACCTCGGAGGTTTTGAAATAGAAGATGTTCGTCGTATACCTTTAGGTGCCGACTGCCCTTTACCCAAAGGGTAGATGCTTCGCGAAAGTCGTAGCAGGAGCTACCCTTCGACTACGCTCAGGACAGGCGCTGAGCGTCCCTCTTCAGGGACGCTTAACTTTTCCTGAATACACAGGTTTAGATGAAATCCTAAGCGTCGACGCAGGTCGACGCCTAGCTCTAGCTCCTAGTTGGGACTTTTGCGAAGCCCTTCGATTTCACTCAGGACAGGCACCCTGACGGGGCAGTCCCCTGTGGTATATAAATCGATCTTTCCGTTATTATCAGGAGATTGCTGCGCCTACCCTGAGTAGTATTAGCGAAACGAAAACGTATCGAAGGGCTCTGGGAGTTTTTTAACAAAGGGCACAATGACAGAATCAGTTATACCAACCACCCTTCGATACAATTTACACCTATCGGTGTAAATCACTCAGGATGCCTGGTTTGATGAAACCTTAAAACTGATTACTAATTACTTCCATGAGAAGGCCTAATTTGTCAAGGGTCGACGTGGCGACCCAACCTGAATACTTCCTGCAGCCAACAACCTTTCACCTTGCTTCCATTCGCACTCTTAGCGGACTCATATATTGAACCCGGTGCCTATTGGTGTTCGATCCAGGTGGGCGCTGCTATCTACTTATCGGTATTCCGTAAGGACCCAGTAAACAACCGCAGTCGCCCGAACGAGGTGTCGGTTGAAGGAGTTATCAGGCAGTGTTCCTTAGTGAAGTTTGAGTTTGATTCTTTGAGCTACTCACCTCCTGCTTTCCCATCACAAATAGTCCAGATCAAACAGCAGACACTGCCTCAGGCTTTGATTGATAGAAAGGATCATAAACCTCCCCTGTCTTCCAGAGATGGTGAAGCAGGACAGCCAGTTTTCTGGCCACCGCAACCAGAGCTCTTTTCTTGGCGTTCTTTCCTCCTCGTTCAGCGAGCTTCAGTCCCCAGCGGCGCAGGTCACAGTCAGGTCCAAAGGGTCCCAGGACATATTGTGCGGATTGAACCAGCAGCCACCGCAGAAAAGGATCGCCGGTCTTGGTAATCCTCAGTTGAGGATCCTGGTCTCCCGATTGATCCCGTTTGGGCACCAGCCCCAAAGCAGGTCCCAGATCACGGCTCCTGCGGAAGCGTTCGTGATATTCCAGGGTGAGGATGTAGGTTAAAGCAGTTAGAGAACCCACCCCAGCAATCTGCTGCAGAGTGTGCGTCTCCGGATAGCGTTCTTCACAGAGATGGTCAATTAGCTGATCGTATTCCCGGATCTGTTGGGAAATATAAGCTATGATATCCAGCACAGGCAGCAGCGCTGGTTGAAGAGCCTCAGGTATACAAGCAGCAACTTTACCTGAAAAAGAACCCGTGGTGCAGGAAGGCAGTCGTGCTCCGGACGCTTTGACCATCCCTTGGACATGATTGACCAATTTGGTGCGGGAACGAACCAGCGCATCACGGGACCGAACGATGGCTAAATCTGCCTGGGCTTGCGGCGAACGGTGATAGATTGGAGAGAGCAGCTTTGGATCAAGCCGGGCCAGCCTGGCCAGGATTTCGGCATCGGCCCGGTCTCCCTTGCGGGGATTGTCATAGATAACCCTCAGCTTTCGGGCATTGGCAACCAACACATCATGACCAAATTCACCAAGCAGATGGCTGATCCACCGAGAATGGGCACCCACTTCAAGAGCTATTCGGGAGTTAGAAAGACCTGAGAATTTTCTCTGGAATGACTTATGTGTGGTTGGTAGGCGTGTTTCTTCTATCAGTTGACCCTCCTGATCAATCATCGCCAGATGAGTGTATCGATCTCCTAGATCCAATCCAATGAAAATTGTGTTATTCTTATTCATAGCCGGTTCCTCCTTGCACTTCTAAGTGCGATACTCTTTTGGGATCATCATACACGATGAAGCCCGTCCGAGGGACCGGCCTTCTCATTCCAATCTACTTACTGATTACTGTTTACTTTCTTTTATTTGCGCAGCAATTAAACAAAAAAGGATACCTGCAATAAACACAAGTACCCTTCTACCACGACTGTGGGCCCGGCAGGAATCGAATAGCATGCCCCCTGGGGAACCTGCAGCCTGCGGCTTGGCGGATAAAGGCATAATTCCAACCGGGATACAAGTCAATGTATTAAATTAACGGGAAAGCTCACCTGCCCTGAGCGGAGCGCGTAACGAAGTGAAGCGCGCAGTCGAAGAGTCGGGTGCAGCAGTGGTTATGCGTAGACGATTGACAAAGCCTTAAAGTACCACTCTCCCAAAGTGATTACGATAAAATGTGAATTGTTATTCATTCAGTACCTTCAGAGCAGTATTCACAATTCGTTGGGTATTTGGGAGTGTCTTATCTTCCAAGTCGCGGGAATAAGGGATTGTATCTCTTGTGCAGACCCGTCCGTACTTTACCTGAATTCCTGCCTCGAGTACGATTGCTGCCAGTTCCCCTGAGAGACCAAAAGCCTCATAATCCTCATCCACAACCACTAAGTGGCCGGTCTTTGACACGGCATTAGTCAAGGTTTTTTTGTCGAGAGGTGCAACGGTCCTGATATCTATGACACCTACTGAAAATCCATCCTTTTCAAGAATTTGGGCAGCTTCCAACGAACGATGCACACCCACGCCCACACTGATGATAGTAAGATCGTCTCCATCCCTACGAGTGACAGCTTGTGCGAGTGGCACTGGTTTCCACACTTTCGGAACAGGTCCATACTCACCTTCCGCCGGCACATCATATTGCACCGTCTCGCGTCCACCTGCACCAACTGCATCGAGCCAATAATCTGAAAGCAATTTATGCTCAAGGTAGATTACAGGTCCGTCATATTCAATGGCAGCGAGCATCAACCCACCTGCATCTGCTGGATTGGATGGAACAACTACGGTCAGCCCTGGTATGTGCGCCAGCCACCCCCACAAACTCTGCTCGTGTTGTCCGCCGTCACCATAACCACCCCCGCAGGCTGCTCTTACAACCACAGGTGCTTTCCATTTACCCCCTGAAAACGTGTCAAGTTTAGCCGCATGGTTAAGCAGCGCATCCATCGTGACCCCAATGAAATCGACCATCATCACTTCGACCACCGGGCGAAGCCCTGCCATTGCAGCAGATACGGCAGCTCCAACAAAGGCGCTTTCACTGATGGGCGTGTTGAGAATGCGCTTCTCACCAAAACGCGCCAACAGGTTCAATCGCAGCCCCTGTACGTCTTCTCCCAGGATGACAATGCGAGGATCGTGCGCCATAGCCTGGGCAAGTGCTCCCTCTATAGCATCCGCAAAGCTCATCACTTCCATTTTGATTCCCTCACTTGTGATCAATCCGTGTTCAAAGCCAGCTCAACAGCTTCTAAAATTTCACTCGCCACTTCTTCTTCTAACATATTCAGGCGCTCAATGTCCGTAACTAATCCGCGACGTGTCAGGTCCAAAGGGTCTTCTGTGGCGGACACCTGTTCCGCGATCTCTTTACCCACTGACATCACGTCGCCTAAACTTTTCATTCGATCACTTATAGTTGCTCCCTTTCTGCTGATTACGGATCGAAATAATGGTCCTGCGCGTTTACTGAATTCCTTAACAGGCTGCCGGCTCATTCTCAACAACGGATCACCAAGATAATGTCCTTCTGGATGTGAACAACGGGTGAGTAAGAAAGTGGGTCCTGAACCATCGCGTGCTCTTTCGAACGCTTCAGATGAACTTTCCCATACCGCTTGGACATCGCTTCCTTCCACCTCGATAGCTGGCATCCCGAACCCAAACGCACGGTCCATGAGATTACCACCGGTGACAGATGGGGATGATGTGGATATCGCCCATTCATTGTTCTTGCACACAAATATAACCGGGAGCTTCCAGGCTGATGCAAGGTTCATCGCTTCCATCATCATCCCTTGATTAATTGCACCCTCGCCGAAGAAAGCGACAGCCAAAGTCCCCGGTCTGAGATGAATCCCGGCCAGTGCGAAGCCCACAGCAGTTGGGCCTGATGCGCCTACGATTCCGGAAGACGCTGCCAGATGATCTTTGGAGAATAGGTGCATATGCCCTCCCATACCTGAGCAAAGACCATCTGGCAGGCCAAGAAATTCCTTTAGAAGTAAAACGGGGTTGATTTCACGCATCAATAATGGAGGTGTACCTCGGTGATCCAGCGCCATTGCATCCCCTGCTCTCATTTGGTCTACGATCCCGGCCACAATCGCTTCTTCGCCTATACCAAGATGCATTTCTCCGGATATTAGGCCCACTTCCCATAGTTGAATAACAGCTTCTTCAAAAAGACGACTCCGGAACATCTGCCTATATAAGGACCATAGATCAGGTTTCATAGTTTTTTCTCTCATGCTTGAGTCTTAGATTGATCCATATTGTGCTGTGGAAAACGTCAGCTCGTATTGAATGGAAATATTCTAGGAAAACAAAAATGTCAAACGATGGCTCTGCGCATAACGTTAATTATCTTTCAAATGCGGTATAACCGGAAAAGAAGTTATCTGAAAAGATGAAGGATAAAAGAATAATCATTATATATTTATGATATACGATAATTACATTTTTCACAAATGAGATGAAAATAGCTATGCATTTATCGTTCATCACATACATATTTTAATGACTATTGGCTGGGGCTTGAGCAAGATAAAAAAACAAGCCTTCCTGGTAAAAAGGGAGGTTTATTTTCAGATTTCTTTATGGTTCCGAAAAGATTCGAATAGCATGCCCCCTGGGGTACCTGCAGCCTGCGGCTTG
>JBARSJ010000011.1:0-22074 GCA_049644685.1 Anaerolineales bacterium | reverse complement strand
GCGTTAATCCTGGTAGCTATTATTCCCACACCGGAGGATCTGCAGGTTGCCCGGGTACTCGGCTGGTATCGTATTCCAATCAAGACAGCTCCCAGAATTTTAAATGTAGATTTCCTGGCTTTTTATCAACCAGCGTCCTTTTATGATCGGAAATGGAGGATTGAATTTCTTGCGCCGGTTTTAGGCCACGAGCTGACTACCAGGATTGATCTGCTCAGGGATGAAGCGGATCATCCCCGGGCTGATGAAGAATATTTTAAAGTACAGCTGGGTCCTATTCAGCTGCTGCCGCGGTCGATCCCGGCTGGGGAGTGGAAACGCTTCACTTTTTTATATACAACCGGTGAGTACCTCCAGCGGGCAGGAAAATTAACCGATCTGACTGTCCGGCCGGGAGAAAGAAGAAGATTGTGGAAGGCATTAAGGGAGCGCGGAAGTCATATCCCAGCTTACCAGGCGGAGCTGGATAACCTAGATGAGCTCTCAGTGGAAGTACTCTCTGCGCTGCTTGGCATCCCTGGTCATTCAGGTGCCCCTGAGGCTTCTTCCTGAAATTTTATCTATAGCAATTATCACCGAGAAGATCAGCCTGAACCGGATTTCAGTTAATGGAGGGTATCCGTAGAAGGACATCAACAACTGGATGAGAGAAAGAGGTCTGCGGTATAATTTTTTTTAGAGCTGAATTTAACTTTTACTTGAATCAAGGAAGCAGGGTAGAGGAAATACAATGGGCACAATTCTCATCAAAAATGGAACGATTATCTCTGCAACCGAGATGTATCAAGCAGATTTACTGATCCAGGAGGGAAAAATTGTCCTCATTGGCCAGGATCTGGCGGCAGAAGGGGCAAGAATTGTAGATGCGGATGGAAAATACATCATGCCAGGAGGAATCGATCCGCATGTCCACCTGGATCTGGCAATGTTTGACACAGTCTCATCCGATGATCATTACACAGGTCATAAAGCTGCCGCATTTGGCGGAACTACTACTGTGATGGATTTTGTGGAGGATAAAGACTCCGATCTGTCGAAGAATATTCAAACCTTACGCGATAAAGCGGATCCCAAAGCAGCCATTGACTACAGTTTTCATCTCAACATCACTAACTTTAACGACCGGATCGCGGCGCAAATTCCGGAGTTGACCCAAGAAGGCGTTACCACTTTAAAAGTGTTTACAGCCTACAATAACAGGCTGCGGCTGCAGGATGGAGAAATTTTCCAATTGCTGCGGATTGCTGCTGAACACGGCATGCTGACTATGATGCATGCTGAAAACGGGGACGTAATCGATGTCCTGGTGGAGGAAGCCCTGCATGCTGGACACACGGAGCCGATCTGGCATGCCTCTACCCGGCCTGCCTGGGGAGCAGTGGAAGCAGTTCTCCGGGGTGCAGCCCTGGCAGCTCAAGCGGATGCGCCCTTATATATCGTCCATATGAATACAGCCGGAGGGATTGACCAACTTCAGTATGCCCGGGAACGGGGGGTGAAGGTAATGGGAGAAACCTGTCCTCAGTATCTGTTTTTTACTGAAGAACATCTCAAACGGGCTGACGGCGCCAAATGGATCTGTTCACCTCCGATGCGGACAGAAGTAGATAACGAGCGGATTTGGAAAGGATTGGAGGACAATACACTTCAAACAGTGGGAACAGATCACTGTCCTTTCTTTTTCGACGGCACCAAAGGGATAAATTATGAAGGAGTGGAAGTGAAAATCCCAGGGAAGGAGCTGGGTCAGGATGACTTTACAAAGATCCCTAATGGTCTGCCCGGTGTAGCTGATCGGATGCCGATTTTATGGACCGAGGGAGTGGTGAAAGGTCACTTGACTCCCAATCAGTTTGTTGCTTATACCAGCACCAATGCGGCTAAAATATTTGGGCTCTATCCTCAAAAAGGGATCCTTGCTCCGGGTTCAGATGCAGACCTGGTGATCTGGGATCCAGAGAAGAAACTGAAGTATGGGGTGAATGTTGCCCACCAGCGGACGGATTACAATTTATATGAAGGTTGGGAACTTCAGGGATACCCTGAGAAGGTTTTCCTGCGGGGAGAATGCATAGTTGATGGGGAAAAATGGCTCGGCAAACGCGGTCAAGGTCAGTTTATTAAGCGGAAACCAAACGCAGAAGTGATTTAAGAAAATACTATTGGAAACGATTTCCTCATATAGGATACGGTTTCCTCCGAGGAAACCGTATCCTATCCAAAACATAAGGGGGTTATAGAAATGTATAAAGCAAATCTTCAATTCAACCAGTATTATCATATGTATAATCGGGGGAATAATAGGGAAGCTTTATTCAAAGAAGACCGTAACTATCACTACTTTTTAGATTTATATAAGAAGTATATCTATCCGATTGCAGATCTTTACGCTTATTGTCTTCTTCCAACTCACTTTCATTTCCTTTTGAGGATCAAATCTATAGATGAGCTTGAGGGTATCTATCAAGAGGAGAGTCAGATTTGGCGGCAGGTAAGGACATTTTTAGGAACATACACCAAAGCCATTAACAATACTTATAATAGATCTGGACATTTATTTGAAGGGCGGTACTCTAGAAAGATTGTGCTGAAGGATGAGTATTTTTTCCATTTAATCTCATATATCCATCAAAATCCTCAGGCTCATGGGATTGTATCTAATTTTAGAATTTGGCCATACTCATCTTACCAGGCATATAAACTTAAAGATGTAAGATCAGCTATTGCGAAAAGTGTATTTTCTGATCTTGATTTATACAATACAATATTAACTATCCAAGAAATGTACATGCCTGACAGTGGTGATTTCGATTATTTTCATAATTAAGGAAACGGTTTCCTTAAAGGAAGCCGTTTCCAGAGGGACCTCCAAAGGAAGCCGTTTCCAGAGAAACCTCCAAAGGAAGCCGTTTCCAGAGGGACCTCCAAGGAAGCTGTTTCTATTGACGCTATTCAAAATATTAATTCTTCGGAGATCACTGAAAAACTTTTTTCCTGGAGATGAATATGGATAATCTACAAATTAATGATTTTACATTAGAATGGGGGTCCCGGACTTATGTTATGGGTATCCTCAATCTGACCCCGGATAGTTTTTCCGGAGATGGTTTGGCTGATTTTGATCAGGAAGCCCCTCTCCGCCTGGCAAGAGATTTTGTCCGATCCGGAGTCGATATTCTGGATATCGGGGGTGAAAGTACCCGTCCGGGAGCAGCCCAGGTATCCGCCCAAGAAGAGATGGACCGGGTTCTTCCTCTCATCAGCCTGTTGGCCGATGAATTTGATACCTTAATTTCAATTGATACCTATAAAGCTGAAGTTGCGGAAGCCGCAATAAAAGAAGGGGCGGATATTGTTAATGATGTTTGGGGACTGCGGGCAGATCCGCTGCTGGGGAAAATCGCTGCTGCTGCCGGAGTACCGGTAATACTGATGCACAATCGCAGCAATCCCAGCAATGCCGCCGTCAAAGAGCAGCTTGGAGGACGTTATATCGGAGTTGAATACGATAACTTAGTGGAGGATGTTAAATCAGAATTGCTGGAAAGCATCTCCCTGGCTCACAAAGCCGGTATCCCAGATCAGAAAATAATTCTTGACCCCGGTATCGGATTTGGTAAAACAGTTGCCCAGAACCTGGAATTGCTGGATCGGTTGGCTGAAATTAGAGAGTTGGGATATCCGGTTTTGCTTGGTCCTTCCCGGAAATCATTTATCGGATATACACTGGACTTGCCCCCAGATGATCGGATTGAGGGTACTGCAGCCGCGGTTGCTGTAGGGATTGTCCGCGGCGCAGATATCATCCGCGTTCATGATGTCCCGGAGATGATCAGAGTTATCCGGATGACTGATGCCCTGGTCAGGCGTTAGAAAATATAAACAGATTACAGGTAGTTAATTAAAGAGAAGCCGAAACCTGGGCTGATTATCAGCTCAGGTTTTTGATTCAATTTATTCTTACAACAAGTTAATATTCATACGGTAAAGTGAGAGAATATCAAGTTGAATTGGGAGGCGGGGATGAATGACAATCAAGAACCAAAGCTGAAAGATACCAGCGGTCCTATTGCGTTTCAAGCAGAAATTAAACAATTATTAAACATCCTTGTGCATTCTCTATACACCAAAAGAGAAATATTCGTTAGAGAATTGTTGTCTAATGCGTCTGATGCCTTAACCCAGATGCGATTTATTCAACAGACAGACCATGAGATTCTGGATCCCTCCCAGGAATTAGAGATCAGGATTGAGATCGACAAGGAGAAAGGGCTGCTTAGGATTTCTGATACCGGCGTTGGCATGACCAGCGAGGAAATGAAAACCAACCTTGGTACCATTGCTCAATCGGGCGCCAAGGCGTTCCTCGAAGCCGCTCAGGGAGATGATTCTGATCTTGTCGATGTAATCGGCAGATTCGGGGTTGGATTTTACTCCGTGTTTATGGCTGCGGACTGGGTGAAAGTTACCTCAAGGAGTTATAAACCGGGTGAGGATGCCGCCAGTTGGTTTGCTACCGGAGCGGATACCTTCGAAATTGGCTCCTCAGCCAAAGAGTCCCGGGGGACAACTATTGAAGTAAAACTGAAAGAAGACTCGTTTGAATTTGCTGATGAATACCGTTTAAAGGAAATCATTAAAAAACATTCCGATTATATACCTTTTCCGATTTATGTTAGTGAGGATGAAGAACAAACCAACCGTCAGAATGCGATCTGGCGGGAAAATCCCAGATCAGTAGAGGAAGAACAATACCATGAATTTTACCGGCAGTTGACACTCGAAGTGGAACAACCGCTGGAAACCATTCACTTTGTAGCTGATGCTCCGTTGATGATCTACGCCTTGATGTATCTCCCTGCTGCGCCAGATCGGGGGATGTTTACTCTTCGGGAACAGGATGGATTAAAACTGTATGCCCGCAAGATATTAATTGAAGAGTATTCCAAGGATCTGCTTCCTCCCTATTACCGATTTATTCAGGGGATTGTTGATGCGGAAGATTTACCTCTCAATGTCTCGCGGGAGAGTGTTCAGGCCACTGCTGTGATCAATCGAATCAACAAGATCTTGACTAATCAGGTAACCCAAAAATTGAATGAAATGGCAAACAAAGAACCTGACACCTATCTTGATTTCTGGAGTAAATTCGGCCAATTCATCAAGGAAGGAGTGGCATCAAAGGATGCTAATGGGGAAGATTTAGCTGAACTGCTGCGATTCCGCTCTACCACCAATCCGGACCAATGGTCATCTCTTGATGATTACCTGGAGCATATGAAACCAGGACAGGAGAAGATCTATTACATTTTGGGGGATGATGAAAGCTCAGTTTCCAGAAGCCCACACCTGGATTATTTCCAGACCCATTGTTATGAAGTGCTTACCCTGACTGATCCAGTAGATTCATTTATGCTGTTAGGACTGCGGGAATATAAAGAATTTTCACTTCAGAATGTCGCTGATTCGGATCTTCAGCTCCCGGATCTGCTTGAAGAAGACGAAGAAGGGGAAAAGAAAGAACCATCTGAACCAATATCAGAAGTTGATATTATTAAGCTGATCAGCAGGTTCCAGGAAGTGCTTGGAGATAAAGTCACTGAAGTTCGGATAACAGACCGGCTGACCAATTCGGTCGCTCGGTTGGTAGATGCAAAAGGATCGTTAGGTCAGGAAATGCAGCGTGTATACCGAATGATGGATAAGGAATATCAGATACCAAAAAAGATCCTTGAAATTAACCCTGGTCATCCAATCCTGCAGCAAATTTGCGACCTCTCGGAAGCGAATGATTTAATAAAAACGGTTATTGAACAGATCTTTGAGAGTACTCTGCTCATCGAGGGGATTCACCCGGATCCGGCATCCATGATCCCCCGAATTCAAAAGTTGATGGCAACTGCTTTAGACAAGGATTGATACAGCGGTTTAATAAATTCTGATTTGCCGGGATGATCCAATAGGTTCATCCCGGTTTTTGATTAAATCCAGTTTGTTGGCAGTAGGCTTATCTCCGCCCATTTTTCTCACCAGTACCGGGAAAATAATACTGCCGATTATCGCAGGGATCATCAGCCCATCTGGCAATTGTTCGTTTATAATAGAACCCTGAAACCATCAGTAAGCAGTAAATAGGATCAAGATGGATTAGTTTCAAGCAGCAAAAACCGTTTGTAAACATATCCCGTATTACTCAAAGTAAAAAAAGAGGTGTTTGAAAATCAGATGACACACATTTTGGTTACGAATGATGATGGAGTAACTGCACCAGGATTGTTTGCTCTTGTGCAGGCATTAAGACCCCTGGGGGAGGTCAGTGTCCTGGCTCCAGACCGTAATTGGTCTGCATCCGGACATGTTAAAACCCTTCACCGACCGCTGCGGATAAGAGAGGTGCAGCTGGAAGATAAAAGTATGGTTCTGGCAAGTGATGGGGCGCCTTCTGATTGTGTTGCGCTGGCTGTATTAGGGGTATTGCCTGAGCTTGATCTGGTTGTTTCCGGGATTAATCCCAACGCAAATGTAGGACATGATGTCACCTATTCCGGAACAGTGACAGCTGCTATGGAGGCGGTAATCTGGGGAATCCCTGGATTAGCGGTATCTCTTGACAGTCCGGAAAACCATCTGGGAGTATTGGACTACAAACCGGCAGCCGAGCTGGCCCGGCAAGTTGCCGGAACTATAATAAATAGCAAATTTAATCGAGATATTGTCCTGAACCTAAATGTGCCTTCCCTTCCCCTGGAAGATATCAAAGGTCTGCAGGTTACCCGACAGGGGCAGAGGGTTTACCAGGATGAGTTAATTACCAGGTCCGATCCAAGAGGTGTACCATATTATTGGATTGGCGGAGATCCTCCAACAGGTGTTCCTGATCAGGGTACAGATATTGGCGCATTAAAAGAGGGATATGCTTCTCTCACGCCGCTTAAGCTGGATTTGACAGCAGGAGAACAATTCGACCCGCTCGCTAAGCTATTTTCCGGGGCGATACAGCGGACAGAATAATATTGATTATGGACAAAGATACTTCTATTCCTGCTCCCGGGATGACCGGACAGATCAGGAAGATTTTCCTGGTCAGTTTTATACTGATCCTGGGCGCTTTTTGGTTGATCAACACTCCCCTGGGATTGTTAGGAAAAGCTGATGCGGCGGGGTATGCTGTCTGCCACCGGATAACATCCCACTCGTTTTATTTTGGCGATCGTCCGTTTTCCTTTTGTGCTCGCTGTACTGGTCAATATCTGGGTTTCCTTTGGGGGATAATAGTTCAGTTTACCCAGGCAAAGAAACGATCCGGCTTACCACCCCGAATAATATTAGTCTTGATGGGATTTTTATCCCTCTTTTATCTTTTTGATGGCTTGAATTCAGTACTCCATCTCTATCCCGGGTTGCAGCGCTGGGCACTGTATGAACCGGATAATACGCTGCGGCTGTTTTCAGGACTCGGTGTGGGAATTGTCATCAGTGGTATATTGTATCCCCTCCTGGGGCAGTCAATCTGGCGAGATGTACCTCTAGAGCCTGCGTTCAAGGGGTGGAAGGCATGGGGAATTTTCTTCGGCGGCGGATTCCTGATTGGATTATTGGTTCTCTCCGGGAACCCGCTGATTCTTTATCCACTTATTCTACTCAGCGCTGCGGGTTTAATGCTCATATTATCCTTGCTGTACGCCTTGATCTGGATAATTATAGCGAAAAAGGACAACAGCTTTTCTTCCTGGCGGGAGCTGGGATGGTGGTGGATAGCGGGCATTGCTTCCGCACTGGTCCAGATAGCAGCTATTGATTTTATCCGCTATCAACTCACCGGCACTTGGAGCGGTTTTTTAAATTATTAATGAAGAAAACCCGCCAGGAAACTTTTATCCTGGCAGTTGAGTCGATTATTTGATTTTGTTATTAGTGGGGGTGTAATATCTTCACTCTTCAGGGAAAAAATGCAGCGCTTCTTCCGGGGAAAATGAAAGTGTTATGTTTTCTCCCGGTTGAGGCAGATCTCCGCTTGAATCCGACAGAACAAATTTAAGTAAATAATCACCAATTTGCACCTGGATCTGGTGGGTATGTCCACTAAATGTTTTGCTATGCAGCCTGCCAGAGAGTTCACAAAAACCGGCTCCTTCTGAGTCTCCCAAAACCATCCGGTCTGGACGCAGTAGGACCTGACCTTGACCGCTATAGACCTGTTTTATTGACCAGGTTCCCAAGTCGGTTTTAAGGCTTGATCCTTCACCAGCGGGTTTTGCAGTTCCATTCAGCAAGTTTGTCATTCCCAGAAAATGAGCAACATAGGGAGAGTTGGGATGGTAATAAATCTGCTGCGGAGTTCCGATTTGGGCAGTTTTCCCTTCCCCCAGTATTACTACCCGGTCAGCAATAGTAAAGGCTTCCTCCTGATCATGGGTTACGTAAAGAGCTGTTTGAGCAGCCCCCTTTAATATATCCCTGAGCTCTCCAATCAATCTTTCTCTGATTGCGCGGTCCAGCGCGCCCAGCGGTTCATCGAGCATAATAAGGCGGGGTTCGGGTGCCATAGATCTCGCCAGGGCTACCCGCTGCTGTTCTCCCCCTGAAAGTGTGCTGATATCTCTTTCCTCAAATTCGGGTAATCCAACCAATTCCAAGACTTTCCGGACCCGCGCTAAGGTCAAATCCCGGCTCTTCCCGGCCATTTTTAATCCGAAAGCGATATTTTCACCCACATCCTTATGTGGGAAAAGCACATATTCCTGGAACATCAGTCCAAAACCTCTTAAATGTGAGGGAACCCCCAGCAGGGATGTTCCGTCCCAGGTACAATCTCCCTGGTCAGGTTCTACGAGGCCGGCAATGACTTCCAACAGGGTTGTCTTCCCGCTTCCACTGGGACCAAGCAGCGCCAGAATTTCACCTTTATTTTGCTGAAAGGAAATTCCCTGGAGTACATGATTATCTCCAAATTGTTTATGAATAGCGAGAATTTCTAAACCTTCCATATTCAACCGGGGGTACAATACAAAAAGGGCTTCGGGGACAAATTCGAGTATATCATATTCAGGATTTATCTCTGGTTTTGATCCCCGGAGGGGAATAAGTGGTGCATCGAAAATTGATAAGGAATAAGGAATGAAGATTTATTTTGCCTGTTCAATCAGCGGGGGACGTGATGATGAAGGTATTTATCAGCAGCTGGTGGGAATGCTGCTTTCAATGGGGGTTGATGTACCTACAGCGCACATCGCTGAAACCGGGATTGAAGAACTGGATGCCCGGGAAGATCCCTCTGACATATATTTTCGGGATGTCAGCTGGATAGAAGAGAGTGATCTGCTGATTGCTGAAGTCAGCACCCCTTCCCATGGTGTGGGTTATGAGATCGGATATGCTCTTGATTTAAACAAACCCGTCTTGTGTTTTTACCGCCAGCAGGTTGTGATTTCAAAAATGATCCTGGGCAATCCGCATCCGCTGCTCACGGTTCTATCCTATAAAAATTTGAATGAGGCTGAAAAATTACTCCGAAAATACTTATCTGAAATTCAGGATATACCCTAAGGTAGCATTTGACAGAGATTAATTTACTTTCAATGTATTTTGAAGAATTATTTTCATAGTGAACTCATTTTAATTTTGGGAACTTTAAGTGGGCTTTTTTCGTCTAGAGTGTACCTGGAAATATGAAATGATTTGGACTGATTGTCCTCCCCAGCAGAGTGGGGGGTTTAATTTGGACGATTTTCCGTATCACTTACTGCATGAATCTGGAGGAGTGTACCGATGACGAAGAGAATGGAATCAATCAAACGATTTGGAATGATATTTTTAGCTGTTGTAATGCTGGCAGGGAACATGCTGGCCTGCACACTGCCCGGACAAGAGAGTAATGGGTCATCCACACTGCAGCCAATCCCTATTGAGGATAATAATACGTTTGTGCCTGAACAGGGAGAGCCCATGATGAACGGGGGTGGTGATAAACCGGGATTAAGCATCCGGTTGAGTGATGGCCAGTCTATTCCTTCTGTAATCGAGAGATTGGTGCCTGTTCTGGGTGAATCCCTCACCCAGGACGAGATCGATGATATCCTGGCCAGGCTTACACCCTGGGTGGTAGATCAGGGGCTGGAAGTTGATTTCAGGCTGCCGGAAGCAGTGCTTCCGCCCCCGCTGACGGGGGATACAATTCCTGAAACTTTCCCCACCTCGACAGAATTAGAAGGTCCGCGGCCGGTTTATGGCAAAGAACTGGAAGTTCTGCGTTTCGCTCCTGAGGGAGATGTAGCAATTGCCCCCTTTATCAGTGTCACCTTTAACCAGCCGATGGTAGCTCTTAATACTCTTGAGGCGCTGGCTGAAGAAGATGTCCCCGTTCAGGTAACCCCCCTGATTCCCGGGACCTGGCGCTGGTTAGGGACCAAAACACTGAATTTTAATGCCGACTCCGAGTTGTATGACCGGCTGCCGATGGCTACAGAGTTCCTGGTAACCATCCCTGCCGGTGTTGAATCTGCGGTGGGGAAAACATTAAAGGAAACAGTGCAGTTCCGTTTTTCAACTCCCCCAACCTCGATTGAGGGTTACTATCCTTCCAATAGCCCACAGCCGCTTGAGCCAATGTTTTTCATCTCGTTTGATCAAAGAATTGACCCGTCTGCTGTGCTGGCGAACCTTGAGGTAACTGCCGGAAATAACCCGGTGCAAGTAAAACTTGCTACCAAGGATGAAATCAAAGACGATAAAACACTAAGCAGCAGGATTGAGTATACCGGTGATGGGCGGTGGATGGCATTCCGCGTCCTGGAACCTTTGCCTCCGGATACGTCAATCGTTGTTAGGGTCAAACAGGGCACACCTTCTGCAGAAGGCCCACTGGTCACGCTGCAGGATCAAACCTACAGTTTTCATACCTATGCTCCATTGAAAATTGTTGAACACGGCTGTTCCTGGGGGGGTGATGACTGCCGACCTCTGACACCTATCTATATTCGATTTAACAACCCCATTGATTTAGATTCCTATGATGAAACCATGCTGAGAATTGAGCCAGAATTGCCCAATGCTTCAGTGAATATCTATGGGAATACTATCAACATCAGCGGAAATACCCAGGGAAGGACAACTTACTGGGTGACGGTAGATGGAACCATTCAGGATATATTTGGACAAACATTGGGCAAAGACAACCGGTTAAAATTTAAGATTGGATCAGCTGACCCGGTTTTGTTCGGTCCAGATGAAATTTTTGTTACCCTGGATCCGGCTGATGAGAACCCTGCCTTGTCCTTGTTTACGATGAATTACAACAAGTTAAATGTTGAGATTTATTCAGTAGTACCCTCAGATTGGCCAGATTTTATTCAATACCTGCGGGATTTCCAGCGGACGGATCTCGCCCTCAGCCCTCCCGGGAAAAAGGTATGGGATGGTTCTTTGCCAATTGAATCACCAGCGGATAAGCTCACTGAAGTTTATATCCCGATTGCAGAACACATGATTGGAAAGAGCGGGCAATTTGTGGTTATTGCCAAACCTCCCAAAGGTTTGTTCCAGGAGGACCGTTACTGGGAAACTGTTCAGGTGTGGGTTCAAGTGACTCAGATTGGATTGGATGCTTTTGTGGATCACAGTGAGATGGTGGTTTGGGCAACCGATCTTAAAACTGGCGCACCAATCCCTGGCGTTGAGATAAGAACAGATTCCGGGAATTTAATAGTGGATACAAATCATAAAGGAGTGGGAAGATTTGATATTCCACCGGCAGGTATTTCTTACCTGGTTGCTGAGCAGGGAGATGATCTGGCATTTCTGCCTCCTTCCACTTATTACTGGAACGACGGCGGCTGGAGCAAGCGGTCGTTGTCAGATGAGCTGCGCTGGTATGTTTGGGACGACAGGCAGATGTACAAACCTGGTGAAGAAGTTTATATCAAGGGCTGGATGAGGCGGATAGGAACCGATGAATCCGGTGATGTTGAACTTGTTGGAGACCAGGTAAATCAGGTTACATATCAGGTGATTGGCCCGCAGGGAAATGAGTTGGTAAGCGGGCAAGCTGAGGTGAACCCACTCGGTGGATTTGATTTCCACTTTTCTATCCCGGAAAATGCAAATCTGGGTTACACCCAGCTGATCCTGCATCCTGTCGGGACTATGGCAGGAATATCCTATACCAATCATTACCATAATATCCAGGTCCAGGAGTTTAGACGTCCTGAGTTTGAAGTGACAGCCCGCAACGAAACTACTGGTCCTTACTTTGTTGGGGATCAGGCAATGCTGGCAGTAGAAGCGAAATATTATGCCGGTGGACCTCTCCCCAATGCGGAGACAAATTGGTACGTGATGTCTTCCCCAACTAATTATCAGCCGCCCAATTGGTCTGATTTTACCTTTGGTTATTGGACACCCTGGTGGTTTTATGATTACTACTACAACGGGGACAGTGGATCCGCGGGTGATAGTTTCAGCGGCACCACCGATGCTTCCGGAAATCATTACCTCAGGTTGGGTTTTGATTCCATGGAAAACCCCCGGTCGTACAGCGTGATCGCAGAAGCGACGGTATTTGACGTCAATCGCCAGGCCTGGACAGGGTCCACCAGTTTGATGGTGCATCCGGCGAATTTGTATGTCGGACTGCGCTCTCAGCGGTATTTTGTTCAGCAGGGGCAGCCACTGGAAGTAGATCTGATCGTAACTGATCTGGACGGTAGCGCTGTTGAAGATCGTCCCATTAAGGTCACGGCAGCCCGGTTAGAATGGAAATACAAGGACGGACGCTGGCAGGAGGTAGAGGTTGGCGTTCAGGATTGTACTATTGGATCTAAATTGGAACCTGTCAGCTGTGAGTTCGAAACACCCGTTGGTGGTCGCTACCAGATCACAGCTGTAATAACTGATTCCGAAGGACGGCAGAATCAAAGCAGCTTTACCCGTTGGGTGAGCGGGGGGCAGAGACCGCCATCCCGTGATGTAGAACAGGAGCAGGTCACACTGATTCCGGATCAGGAAATTTACCAACCGGGTGATGTAGCTGAAATCCTGGTTGAGGCTCCCTTCAGTAATGGCGAAGGGTTGTTGACCATCAGCCGTAATGGGATCATTTCCACTAAAAGTTTTACTATGGACGGCAGCAGCTATACTTTAAGAATTCCAATTAAGGAGGTTTACATCCCCAACCTGAATATCCAAGTGGACGTAGTTGGGTCTGTGCCGAGGACAGATGATACAGGTGAGATCCTTGAAGGCGCTCCTTCCCGACCTGCCTTTGCATCTGGACAGCTGAACCTGTCGATTCCGCCTTTGGAACGAACTCTGGACTTGCAGGTTGATCCCCGGGAAACCGAATTGGAACCGGGCGGATATACCTGGCTGGATGTGGTTGTTCGGGATGCTTCTGGTGAACCTGTTGCGGATGTTGAATTGGCGGTGGTAATTGTTGATGAGGCTGTTCTCGGATTAACAAATTACAACTTATCTGATCCGCTGTCGGTCTTCTACGCGACCCGGCCCTCTGATTACAGCAGTTATTACACCCGGTCCAGCATCGTTTTAACAAATCCTGTTGCCCTGCTGGATCAGGCAGTGGATGCGGCCAGAAATATGCCCCAGTCAACCTTGATAATGGAAGGGGTAGCAGAGATGGAAGAAGCTGCCCCAGCTATGGATGCACTTTTCGCGGGAGAAGATAAAGGCATGGGAGGGGGAGAGGCGCCAGGAACAGCCATTCAAATCCGGATTGATTTTAATCCGCTGGCGATTTTTGCCCCGGAAGTGCATACCAACAGCAATGGACGGGCAGCAGTTAAAGTTAATCTCCCGGACAACCTCACCCGCTACCGGGTGATGGTGGTGGCAGTTGATGATAGTGGAAAGCAGTTCGGTTCCGGTGAGGTTAGTCTTACCGCCCGCCTGCCGTTGATGGTTCGCCCTTCTGCTCCCCGATTCTTGAACTTTGGCGATCAATTTGAGATGCCTGTAGTGCTGCAGAATCAAACTGATGAAGCGCTTGAAACAGAGATCATCATCCAGGCTAGCAACCTGGAGCTGGATGGAGATATAGGCATGCGGGTATCAATTCCCGCCCGGGACCGGATTGAAGTCCGCTTCCCAATGTCTGCGGATATGGCCGGCACAGCCAAGTTCCGGGTCGCTGCTGTATCGGGAGATTTTTCTGATGCTGCAGCTGGAGAACTGCCGGTATATACCCCGGCAACAACAGAATCCTTCGCAACCTACGGCGTGATTTCACAGGGCGCGATTGTTCAGCCCGTGGCGAAACCAGAAGATGTGTTCCCGCAATTTGGCGGTTTGCAAATAAATACATCCTCAACTGCACTGCAGGCGCTGACAGATGCGGTGATCTATCTTTACTCTTATCCCTATGAATGTTCAGAGCAGATGGCATCCCGCATTCTGGGCATTGCTGCCTTACGTGATGTGCTGACTGCTTTTGAAGCGGATGGTTTGCCTTCAACAGAAGCGATGGAGGATTCCGTCACCAGGGATCTGGAGCTGCTCGGTGTTATCCAAAACTATGACGGCGGGTTCCCTTATTGGCGGCGCGGCCAAGATTCGATTCCTTTTAACACCATCCATGTTGCGCATTCACTGGCAAGGGCGAAACAAAAAGGATTTGAGGTTCCGGAGAACATGTGGGCCAATGCATCGAGTTATTTGAGGGATATTGAGCAGCATTATCCTTACTGGTACTCCGAATATACCCGCAATTCACTCAGCGCTTATGCGTTGTATGTCCGCGACCTGATGGGAGATCCCGATCCCAACAAAGCCCGCAACCTGTTCCACGATGCTGGATTTGAGAAGATATCTATCACCGGTATCGGTTGGATCTGGCAGGTGCTTGTTGATGATTCTGCATCTCTGACAGAACTGACGGAAATCCGGAAGTGGGTCGCCAATCGGGTAGTTGAAACACCCGGGGCTGCCAACTTCACTACATATTATGATGACCAAAGTTACCTGCTCTTAAGTTCTGATCGGAAAACGGATGCGGTGCTTCTGGATACCCTGATTGCAGATGATCCGGAAAGTGATTTGATCCCGAAACTGGTCAATGGGCTGCTGGCGCATCAAAGACGCGGCCGCTGGAAGAACACGCAGGAGAATGTGTTTGTGCTGCTGGCACTGGACCGCTACTTCAATACCTACGAAGCACAGGAACCGGAGTTTGTAGCCCGCATCTGGCTGGGTGATACCTACGCTGGAGAACATGAATATGTTGGCTACAGCACTGAACGGCATCTAACAGAGATCCCAATGAGCTATCTGATGGATACCGATCAAGAGACCCAGGATCTTACCTTGAACAAGATCGGTCCCGGACGCCTGTATTACCGGCTGGGATTAAAATATGCCCCGACAGACCTGAAATTGGATCCCCTGGAAATGGGATTTGTAGTCCTGCGAGTGTATGAAGCAGTTGATGATCCTGAAGATGTGACACAGCGAGAGGATGGCACCTGGGTTATCAAAGCTGGCGCACGCGTACGGATCAGGTTGACCATGGTGGCTGATAACCGCCGTTACCATGTCGCACTGATTGATCCGCTGCCGGCTGGATTGGAAATCATCAATCCTGCCCTGGCAGTCTCAGGCAGTATTCCTCAGGATCCCAACAGCTCAGATTATCGTTTCGGTTGGTGGTGGTGGTGGCCATGGTACGAACACCAGAACATGAGGGATGAACGGGCGGAAGCCTTTACCTCCTTGCTGTGGGAAGGCGTGTTTGAGTATACCTATGTAGCCCGCGCCACAACCCCGGGTGTGTTTGTAGTACCCCCGGCCAAGGCGGAAGAAATGTACTCGCCGGAAGTGTTTGGACGCAGCGGAAGCGATATAGTGATTGTGGAATAAATCGCAAAGAAAGAAGGATACGGTTTCCTCTAAGGAAACCGTATCCTATGTTAATTGGAAGAAGCTCCCGGAGTTTTAAAAACTCCGGGAGCTTTTTCGTGCAAATTATTTGCCAATCATCTCTAAATAGTCTCTAAATAATTCCTTAATATCTTTTAATTACACTTAGTTCAGAATTTGCCATTTTATATATTAAGGAGCACTTTGGATGAAGAAAAAAGGAAATTCAAACCGAATTTATTGGATTATTGCTCTGGTTGTGATCGTCCTGGGAGCTGGCGGTTTTTCTGCTTACCGTTTTTGGTATTTACCTTCCCAAGAAGTGGTTAGTGAGGAAGCTGCTGTTCAGACTGCAACCGCCCGTCGGGGAGATATCATTCTCTATGCGGCTGGAGCTGGCACATTGACCCCATCGGCTGAGGTTGATGTTAGATTTGAGATCAGCGACGGTGTGCAAGAAATTCTCGTAGAGTTACTGGTTGGAGTGGGGGACAGGGTTGAAGCAGGGGATGTTTTAGCTCGTCTGGATGACAGCGACCGGCAGAATAACCTGGTGAATGCCCAACGTGATTTAAGGGAGTTAACCTCCGCATCAGCTATTGCAGCAGTTGAAAAAGAATTACCCCAGGCGAAAATTAATCTTGAGGAAACCACCAATAATCTGATTGATTTAATAAGTCCAGCTGTGTTCCAGGCGGAGGAGTACCTGGAAGAAAACACCAGGGCATTAGCGGAAGCCCAGTCTGCCGCAGAGGATTCTTCTTCCGAGGAAACCGAAACCGCATTAAAAGAGGCTGAACAGAATTTAAGTTGGGCTGAATCAAATCTTCAAGCTCAGCTGCAGTATTATCAAGATGTGTACCTGCCTGATAATTTCACTAGTTATTACTGGGACGATGGCAACAAAGTTGAATTCATCGATGCTCCAACGGAAGCTGAAATAGCTATCGCCCGGGCGGAAATCAGCGGTTATGAAGCCAGTATCGTTGAACTGGAGATTTTACTGACAGCATTAATAAATGATGAAGATCTTCCGGAAGAGGCTACAGGTTCTCGGGCTTCTGCTATCCGCCAAGCCCGACAAGCTGTGGAAGAAGCTCAGGAAGATCTGGAGGCTACCATCCTATTAGCGCCGATATCAGGCACGGTGACAGCATTACACGCTGACGAATCCGAAAAGGTTGGCAATGAAGTAGTGCTTGTTATTTCCGACTTGACGCCCCCTACGCTGGAAGCTTATTTTGATGAATCGGATTGGAAAAATGTCCAGGAAGGATACCCGGTTGAAGTTATTTTTGATGCCCTACCAGATAATATCTATGTGGGTGAAGTAGTACATGTAGACCCCGGATTGGTTTCGCAAAACAATACAACAGTTGTCTACAGCCTGGTTCAACTGGATACTTCAGAAACCGGATGGGACAATCTTCCGGTTGGTTCAGCTGCTGGTGTGGATGTTATAGGCGGCAGAGCGGAAAACGCAATCCTGGTGCCGGTAGAAGCCCTGCGGGAAATCTCAGATGGTGAATTCGCGGTCTTTGTTATGGAAGATGGTGAACCCAGGATGCGGATGGTGGAAGTTGGTCTGCAGGACCTGATTTATGCTGAGATCATCTCTGGTTTGAAGGCAGGAGACGTGGTGACAACCGGACAGGTGGAGACCAAATAATGAAGACAAGCAAACCTATTATCGACGGTAGAGATCTGAAAAAAATCTACCAAATGGGAGATTTCGAGGTGCGGGCTCTGGATGGCACTTCTATTCAGGTGAATGAAGGCGAGTTTGTCGCCATCATGGGGCCTTCAGGATCCGGGAAAAGCACCTTAATGAATGTGCTGGGCTGCTTGATGAGCCCAACCTCCGGACAATATATTCTGGATGGAGAGGATGTCAGTGATCTGGATAAAGTACAACTGGCTCAGATTCGGAATCGCAAGTTAGGCTTTATCTTTCAAAGCTACAACCTGTTGGCCAGAACCCCAGCCCTTCAGAATGTAATCCTGCCGCTGTACTATGACCGAGAAGCTAATCTCACGTCTGAAGAACAGGAAGAGAAAGCGATCAAGATATTGGAAGCGGTTGGGTTGGCTGATCGGATATATCATGAACCCCAGGAACTTTCCGGAGGGCAGCAGCAGCGGGTTTCTATTGCCCGAGCGCTGGTCAATGATCCGGTAATGGTAATGGCTGATGAGCCGACTGGCAACCTGGATAGCAAGTCAGGTGCGGAGATTATGGAACTGTTGGTTTCTCTTAATATAAAAGGGGTAACCATCGTAATGGTCACCCACGATCCGGCTATCGCCGAATATACTGACCGGACTATCCATTTGCTGGATGGGAAAGTTGCCCAGGTTGTAAAAAACGGCAAGGAGCATAATTAGGATGAAGCCATTAAAAGTAATTAATATTGCCTGGCAGGCATTGTTAAAAAATAAAATCCGTTCCCTGCTGACTATGCTGGGAATCATTATTGGTGTCGCTGCCGTGATTATCATGATTGCTATCAGTGCCGGTACAGAAGCGACCATTCAGGAAGAGATCACCGGGTTAGGTTCCAACCTGATTTATGTAACTCCAAACATGACCAAATTAACCCCGGGCAGTATGCAGAGTGATGGGGGATTGGTATATGATGATGCATTTGCAATTGCCGATCAGATCAGCGGGGTGAATGGTGTAGTTGTTGAACAGAGTTCCAGCCAAACCGTCAAAGCAGGAGATACTTCCCTGGACGGGGTGACGATTATGGGCACTACAGCTGATTTTCCTACTGTAAGGGATATGGAAATTATCAGCGGCCGGTATTTTGATCAAAAGGAAGTTGATCGAACAACACCGATAGCGGTGCTGGGAAGCAGCCTGGCGGAAGAACTATTTGGTGACCGGGATCCATTTGGAGAGACGGTCACTGTCGCAGGAAATATCCGCTTGACAGTTGTTGGTGTCTTTGAGGAGAAAGGAATGGTTGGGGATGTGGATTATGATTCCCGCCTGTATACACCAATCACCATCGTGCTGGATAAATTATCCGATAATAAGTTTTCCCGTTTTAAAGGGGATAAGGTCCGGACTATTTATGTTGAGGTAGATGAGAGTGTGGGTCCAGATGGGGAAAGAACCCTGGACGATGTCATCTATCAGATCGAACTCTTGCTGGCGAAACGTCATGAGGTCACGCTGGAGGAAGCCGATTTTGTGATTACTACCCAGCAGGACATCATCAGTACAAAGGAATCCACCACAGCAGCTTTCCGATCTTTGCTAGCCTGGGTGGCTGGCGTGTCCCTGATTGTTGGTGGGATCGGCATCATGAATATTATGCTGGTGAGTGTCACCGAACGCACCCGGGAAATTGGCATCCGCCAATCTGTAGGAGCAACGCCAAATGATATTCGCTGGCAGTTTCTCACAGAGGCTCTACTGCTCAGTTTGATCGGTGGATTGATAGGAGTCGCTGCTGGAGTGATCGGGTCCTGGTTATTCGGCCAGGCGAGTGGTATGAGGACAGTTATTGTTGCCACTTCAGTACTTCTGGCGTTTGGATCAGCAGCAACAGTGGGAGTTTTCTTTGGGTATTATCCAGCCAACAAGGCTTCACAGTTGGATCCCATAGATGCCCTCCGGTATGAATAATTGACCTAAGAGGAAATTCTCTCTCCTTTGAATACCCTTCCCTGGCTCTTGATGAATCGGGGAAGGAAGAGAGGAGGGTCGCCTTAGAAGTTACGGTTGGGGAGACCCAAGCAGATTAGATAGGAATTTTGGATGACACAACAGGACAGGAAAGCAAGCAAATTTAATATATACTGGATTTTAGCCATTTTGGCAGCAGTTATTTTGGCCGGTATTGGAATATATCAATTGGTTCAGCCAAATCAGGACCCAGACAGCGGGATCAGTCAAACTACATCGACAATCCGCAGAGGAGATATCAGGCTTTCTGCGATTGGAAGCGGGACATTGATCTCGGCAGTTGAAGTAGAACTTTCCTTTGAGAATCGGGGAGTTGTGGAGGAAATTCTGGTGGAGGTCGGCGATGAGGTTAGCAAGGGGCAGCTGCTGGTTATCCTGGATAGTGAAGATCTCCAGAAATCATTGGATCTCGTTGAGAGTAACCTTCGGGAACTGACCTCTGATGCTGCTGTCGCTGCCGCTGCCCTGGAATTGGCCGAAGCGCAGAAGGCTGCACTGAATGCTGAATCAGAGTTGAAATTCTTGATCAGTCCCTATGTCTACAAAGCGGAGATTCGATTAGGGGAAGCAGAGCTGGAGCTCCAGAATGCAATTCTTAATTCTTCGGATGAGGCAGAAAGCAAGGTTGTTGAAGCTGAACACGCTGCCGAAGAAGCGGCTATTATTCTGGATCTCAATTGGCAGACTTATGAAGAAGAGTATGTGCCGGACTTTTTTAACTTTCCCTGGCGAGACCGCTTTGGCTTCAAACACAATTATTATGATCCTCCCTCAGAAACGGAAATTGCGCTTTCCTGGGCAGAGTTAGCTGCCTCAGAGGCGAGAGGTGAGGAAGCAGAATCCTACCTGGCTGCCCTGACAGAAGATAAAATCCCAGAAAGTGCGTCTGGAACTCAATTGACAATCCTGGAAAAAGCTGTAAAAGCAGTAGTTGATGCTCAGGAAGAGTTGGAAGCATCCTGGTTAGTGGCACCAATCAGCGGGGTAGTCATGGATCTGGATTTACAAGTGCTAGACAAGGTTAATACGAATCCCATCTTGACAATCGTCCAGCTTGAACCGCCTACTATCGAAGTGTTATTTAGTGAAAGTGATTGGCGGTTGGTGATGGAAGGTAATCCGGTGGAAGTTATCTTTGATTCTTTGCCAGAAAAAAGCTACCGCGGGCAGATCGTATTTGTTGATCCCTCGCTGCAAACGGTAAAGAACTTAACAACAGTAAATGCCCTTGTGGAATTAGACATCTCCACTACAGGTTGGGCTAATCTCCCTCTGGGATCCGCGGCTTCGGTTGAGGTTATCGCCGGGGAAGTAAAGAATGCGGTACTGCTTCCTGTGGAGGCTTTAGAGGAACAACAGGGAAGCGAGGGTATTGTTTTGTTGATGGAAAAAGGTGAAATAACCCAGCAGTTGGTAGAGCTTGGTTTGAGAGATGTGATTTATGTGGAAGTAATCGGCGGTTTAAGCGCCGGAGATGTTGTTGTGATTGGATATTTAGAAAAATAAAAAAAGGATGAAAAATTATGTCATATAAAAAACAATTAGGAGTGTTGTTAATGGTGGTATTCCTGCTGCTTTCCGCTTGCAGCTCGAATTCATCTGAGTTAACGGATAACCCTGACACAGAAACGGAACAAAGCGAAGAAGGGTTAAATGACGGCAAGGTAGAGCTGACAGAGGATTATGCAGATGATGCGCTGTCTGTACGAATGCAGTTAGTGGTAGGATCCCTGTTGCTGGAAAACACTGATCTGGCGGCAGACTCTGTGATGGCGGAAAAGCTCTTGCCGTACTGGAAAATGTATAAGGTGCTTGCGGAAAGTGATACTAAAGCACAAGAGGAAATGGATGCTGTAATCGGTCAGATCCAGGATACCATGACAGCAGATCAGCTGAGCTATATTGTTGATCTGCAAATCACCCAGGAAACTATGCTGACCCTGGTAAGTGATCTTGGAATTAATGAAAAATTCATATCGGAAGGAATGAAAGAAGGTGCTGGAACTGGTTTTGACAGACCAGAAGGATTCGTGCCTGGAAGTGGGAGGGGAGGTGGCCAGGATGGGAATATTGATCCAGAATTGATGGCTACTAAACAGGCAGCCAGGGAAGATGCGGGGGACGGGATGATGTCACGGTTGACCATACCCCTGGTGGACGAGTTGATTTCCCTGCTGGAAGAAAAGGCTGGCAGCTAGGTTGTTCAGAAGAACAGAAGTAAGTTATTAACAAAAGACCCCGGAGATTTCAAAACTCCGTGATCTTTTTATGGCGACCGGGTCCTTCGATACCCCTTCGGCTCCGTTGCACTACGCTCAGGGTACTCAGGACAGGTGACGGGGTGAGAGGGAGATTCCCCTTTCCTTCAGGAAAGGGGAAAGGGGATAGGTCCCATCTGGAGCAGCACCTACCCCCCAGCTCCCTTCCAGCTGGAAGGGGGAGCTAGGAATGCTGTTCAATTTCAACGTTTGAGGGAGAGAGACAGAGAGAGACAGCCCCTTCGTCTCCAC
>JBARSJ010000010.1:0-9896 GCA_049644685.1 Anaerolineales bacterium | reverse complement strand
CGGTATTGGACTCGAACCAACGACCTTTGCGATGTCAACGCAACGCTCTAACCAGCTGAGCTAACCGCCCCTGAGAAAAACATTATACCCAGTCGAGAGTATTTAGGCAATGCTTCTAAGGGCGCGCGTCTAATGGCGCGAAACTTTTTCTAGGAATCCCCGGATCAGATCAGCAGTCTTCTGAGGCTGCTCCAGCGGAACCATATGTCCAGCCCCGGGGATAATCTGCAGTTCCGCGTTCTGGATGCCTTCCCGCAGCCCCTCCGCAAAGCGCAGCGGGGTCATTTTATCTTCCTCTCCTATCAGGATCAGGGTGGGCGCCTTAATCTGGTCCAGCTGCCCGCTCAGGTCATAAGCATCACAGGCCCGGAAATCTCCACCCAGTACCGTCGGCCTGTTTTTTAACATTTGTTTCCTGACTTCATCGATCAGCCGGGAATCCGTTTTGGGACTGAAAGACCAGCGGCAAATATTATCCACCGCAGTGGATAATCCCTGCGGGCTGGCTAATTCTTCAATGAGAGAGAGGTTAACCGGAAGGGTAGCGCCGCTCCCGATTAATATCAATCCCTTTACCCGATCAGGATGATGGATTGCGGTCCAGAGTGCGATGGCGCTGCCCATAGAGTGTCCGCCCAGGAAAATAGCGGGGAATTCGATTTCGTTGAGCCAATTGTTTATCAGTTCCCCATAGGCAGAGATCCGCTGCAGTCCATGTCCGCGGGATTTTCCATGCCCGGGAAGATCGGGAGTATAGACACGATAGCCGCTGAGACGCCGGATCCGGCTTGGCCAGGAGAGATGGTCACCACCTGCGCCGTGAATCAGCACAAGGGGTTTGCGGTCACGATCATCCGCGTGATAAGCCTGGTAATACAAATCCGCTTGGTAAGGCATGGAGAGTCTATAAGGGTGGTGTTGAAAGTTGGGTTTTAGATCAACCGCAAACGGTCCGCGGCATCCGGAGTGAGAGGCAGTACGATTTGGATTTGGGTTCCTTCTCCGGGAACGGATTTGATGTGGAATACTCCTTGAACAAGTTCAGCCCGTTCCCGCATGTTGAGCATCCCCAGGCTGCCCCGGTCATCATAGTTGCCCATCACATCTTCCACCAGGAAACCTTTCCCGTCATCTTCGATTTCCAGGAAAGCCAGGTCATCCTGCAAGCGCTTGACTTTGACCCAGATGTGATCGGCTTCAGCATGTTTGCGGGCATTGGTGACTGCTTCCTCGGCGATGGTAAAGATCACTGTCTGGGTGTTCATATCTAATTCTTCTACCAGTTTGACATCGGTTTCTACAACCACATTCTGACCGAAAGTCTCCTGGGTTCTCTTGGCCATGGATTGTAAAGCAGCAATCAAACCCTCGGAATCCAAAACCAGCGGACGGAGAGTGAACAGCATGTGCCGGATTTGTTGGGAAGTCCGGCGGGCGAGTTCTTCTGTTTGATAAAGCGCTTCACCAGCTGCGTCCACATCTCCCCGGCTGAGCAGGTGCCTGGCGCGGCTGATCTGCATGGGGATGGCTGCCACAGTCTGGGTAGGTCCATCGTGCAGTGCCGCGGCTAATCTGCGCTGGGCTTCTTTCTGCACTTTAATGATCTGATCGCGTTCCGCTTCTATTTCCTGGAACAGGTGGGCATTTTGCATGGCGAGCTGAGCCTGGTGCCCCACCGTATTGATGATTTCCTGGGCATCAATTGTGAAGTAGTTTTTTTCAGGATGGGCAAAGAGCAGCACTCCAAAGGTGTCCAACCCGGACCGGAGTGGAATACAGTAACCGGATGTGCAGGCTCGGAAAGAAATAAATTGCTTGAGTTCAGGATCCGCCGAAAGCTCCTGGGTCATATGCGGGTCACCGGTTTCAATGACGTTTTCCAACAGCCCTGCTACCCCTTGTAATCGCTGAGTCATGTCTGGGCGGGGAAGACCGCGGCCGTAGGCAACCACCAGATCTGGAACAGCCATCTCCTCTTCTGCAAAGAGCAGTACGGCGCTGATCAGTCGATCTGTGGGAAAGTCAGATATTCTTAATGCCAGAAAAGCTGCGTCGAGGCTTTTTTCCAGTACCCGGGAATAGTTGAGGGTAACGGTCAGGTCAGTGATCAGCTGGTACATCTTGCGGATCCGATCCTTGGTTTTTTCCTGATCCTTTGCCTTTACCCTTGGTTTTGATTTGGGTTCTTCATCCTGATCTTTTTTGGGTAAAAGCAAATAGCCTACCCCGGCTCCCAGCAGCAGGGCAATGATTGCCGTCAAACCCAATATGATCCAAAACTCTTGTCCTGACATCATCTTTATTCTCTGAAACCTTAATGGTAATTCACTATATCATAACCCAAATAACCTAACTTATCACCTGCTGAATAATTTCCTATCTGGTGAAATTATCGGGTCAGGGTTTTATCCTTTAATCCTCCCCTGGGAAGACAATTCCTTTAGAACCGGGCTCATTTTCCAAATTGCCCGGGACCGGTGACTGAGATTGTTTTTATCAACCAGGGAAAGCTCAGCCATAGTAACCTGGAGTACTTCCAGGAGAAAAACCGGATCATATCCAAAACCGCCTTCTCCTCTTTCATCGGGGATGATCTCTCCCGGGCAGGTTCCATCCTTTGTAATGGTTGACCCATCTGGACCACAGAGGGCGACCACACAGCGGAAAACAGCCTTCCAGGGTCGGGGTTTTTCCTCCAGATTGTGGAGAAGAACTAACCTCCTGTCCTTGTCTGTAGCACCTGGCTGCGGCGCGTAGCGGGCTGAATACAACCCCGGCGCGCCGTCCAGGGCTTCAACTTCCAGCCCGGTATCATCCGCCAGCGACCACAGGTTTGACGCTTTGGCGAAACCAGCTGCCTTCAGGATCGCGTTTTCCTGGTAGGATTCCCCGGTTTCCTTGATCTGGAGATTCAATCCCAAATCAACAGGAGTAACCAGCTCTAAATCCAGCCCGTTTAAAAGTGACCGAAGTTCAGCTAATTTTCCTTGATTGTTGGTCGCAAGTAACAGCTTGATCATGAAAACACTTTCCGCATTAGCTACCTTGATTTTAGATGATTTACGAGACTGGTGCTTAATAAAAACGTAAGGTTAAATGATACTTTATGACTGCCTTGGGGTAAAATGGAACTAAATATCAATTCTACCCGGTCATTTATGCCAACTAACCTTCCTGCCGACTATTTTAATGCAGAAGAACGTTTCCGGTCTGCAACAACTCCCGAGGATAAAATCAAATACCTGGAGGAGATGATGAGCACGATTCCCAAGCATAAGGGAACCGATCATCTCCGCTCAGATCTGAGGAAAAAGCTCTCCAAACTCAAAGCGGCTTCCACCTCTAAAAAGATAAGTAAAAAACAGGTATCTCCCTATCATATCAACAAAGAAGGCGCCGGACAGATTGTAATCATCGGCTGTACAAATGCGGGAAAATCGTCCCTGGTTCAGACCCAAACCAACGCTGAACCGGAAATTTCTCAAGTGCCGTTTACAACCTGGTCTCCCATGCCCGGGATGATGTATATTGATAACATCCAGGTCCAGCTGATTGATACCCCTCCTTTCAGTGAGGAGTATATAGATCCGGAGTTCCTGAATCTGATCCGGCGGGTGGACCTGGTGCTGATCATGTTGGATCTGCATACCGATCCAGTCCGGCAGCTGAAGTTTATCTACCAGAAACTGGAGGAGAACAGGATTGCTCCTCGGCACCTGGAAGGACAGGTAGAGGTAGAGGGATTTTTGCTCTATGTGCCCAGCCTGGTGCTGGTTAATAAATACGACAGTGAAGAATACGAAGAGCATTACCAGATATTTAAGGAACTGCTAGATCTGGATTACCCGATGCTGCCTATTTCAACCAAAACCGGCTATAACATTGACACCTTTAAACAAACCATTTTTGACAAGTTGGGTGTGATCCGGGTTTATTCCAAAGCGCCGGGGAAAGAGGCGGATAAAACAGCTCCGTTTGTGATTGAAAAGGGCACTGTAATGGGGGATTTTGCAGGAAAGGTTCACAAAGATTTTCAAGATAATTTGAAATCAGCCCGCATTTGGGGGACTAGCGCGGAATTCCCGGGTCAAATGGTGAGCCGGAACCATGTCCTGGAAGATGAGGACGTGGTGGAACTGCAGATGTAAGGTTGGGGGAGGGGGAGAGAGTGAGACCTGGTGACAAAGTGACGAGGAGAGAGAAAGGGGGACAAATAACAACAATGATGATGCCCGGCGGTTGCCCTTCGATACGCTGTCGCCGTGCGTCAGCTACTCAGGATGCTTCGCAAAACAGCGGGCTATGGCAATCAAACCGCCCTGAAAGGCGGTTTCTGTTTGGAAAGTCCAATTATTTATTTCCTTAAGAAGTCCCTCTTCAGAGGGACTTAGGTTAACTAGGCCGCGAATTAGAAGCCTGTCCTGAGCGAAGACGAAGGGAGCCCGGCGAAGAATCCTTCAAGAGTACAAATGACCAATGCCTTATCATTTGTTGATCTAGGATTGTTTGATTCTTGATCGCTGTATGGATCCTTCGTTTCACTCAGGATGACAAAAACTGGTGAATGAACACAATAATTTATTTTTTTCTTAAGAAGTCCCTCTAAAGAGGGACTTAGGTTAACTAGACCGCGAATTAGAAGCCTGTCCTGAGCGAAAACCAAGCTCCACTTGGTTGAAGACGAAGGGCCGGCTGAACACGAATAACCCATTATTAGAATCCGACTACTGAATACTGATACCGTTGCCCTTCGATACAATTTGCGCCCACAGGCGCAAATCACTCAGGACGCTTCTTTATTACTTGCCCGGAATCCCGATTACTGAAAACTAAGGTAAGATAGATTGACTTATGGACATCAATAAAAAAACCTGGCGCCAACTATCTATCACTACAGTCATCCGGACTGTCTACAGTACCGGGTTCAGGATGGTATTTCCCTACCAGCCGATATTAATGAAGGGTCTGGGCATTGAACTGGCTCAGATGACCCGGCTGATTGCCGGGCAATCCCTGGTGGGTATCTTCAGCCCATTTTTGGCTTCAATGGCAGATACACGGGGACGGAAAACCGGCATGTTGACCGGAATGATTCTTTTCTGCCTGGGTTCATTGGTGGTCGTATTCCAACCCACAGTTCTTGGATTTTTCCTCTTCCTGGTGCTCTCCCTGTTAGGAAAATCCATTTTTGATCCTTCCGTTCAGGCTTACTTCGGTGACCATACGCCGTACCAGCGCAGAGGACTTGTGCTGGCGATCAGCGAAATGAGCTGGTCTATGTCATTCTTTATTGGAATGCCGGTAATTGGATTCTTGATGAGCCAGTTTGGATTGCTAGCGCCTTTTCTGGCTCTGGGTGTGCTGGGAGTGATTTCTTTCCTGGTGGTGATTGTGATCATTCCCCCAGATCCTGTTTTAACCACAGAACGCCCCTCCCTGCTGACAAACTTCAGCCTGGTATTCCACTCAGGTCCTGCTCTGGCTGGATTAGGGGTGATGCTGTTAATTTGTTTTGCGAATCAACTTGTAAACGTTGTCTTTGGGGTCTGGCTGAATGAATCATACGGTCTGCAGATTGCAGCCCTGGGTGGGGCATCGGCAGTTATCGGGATTTCGGAGCTCATTGGTGAGGGGGGAGTCAGCTTGATCTCAGATCGCCTCAGCAAAAAGAAGGCGGTTCTTTTTGGAGTGATCGGTAATATCCTGGCCTCTATCCTGCTCCCTTTCCTGGGGGGGACGATATGGGGCGCTTATTTGGGATTATTCCTCTTTTACCTGACCTTTGAATTCACAATTGTCAGTGTGATCCCCCTGATGACCGGCGTGCTGCCGGAAGCCCGGGCAACAGTGATGGCATTAAATATCGCCAGCGCATCCCTCGGGAGAGGGTTGGGTTCTTTGATCGCGGCACCCCTGTATGCGGGGAGTTTTGGTCTAAATGCAGCCTTTGCCGTGGTTGTGAACCTGCTGGCGATACTTTCTCTTCGCTATGTAATTGTCAAAGAAGACAGCTGATCTTATTCGATTGGCAGATCTTCCAGTTCCTTTACCATCCCTTCGATCACATCAAATCCTCCCTGCCAGAAATCTTTGCTAGAAACATCGATTCCAGATTCCGAAAGGATCGCAGCCGGGGCCCGAGATCCGCCGGCTTCGAGGATTTTAATGTAGCCGGGTTTAAAGCTGTCCCCTTCTTTCTGATAACGCTGATAAAGCGACAACACCAGCAGCTGACCGAAGGCATAGGCATAAACGTAAAACGGAGTGTGGTAGAAATGGGGGATGGAGACCCATTCCCAGCGGAATTCGTCACTTAACTCCACAGCCTCGCCAAACTGTTTCTTTAAATTGTTCAGGTACATCTCTGCGAGATCATCGACGGTGGCGCTGTCCTGGATCATTTTATGCGCTTCCCGTTCAAAGAGAGCAAAGAATGACTGGCGCATAATTGTCGCGTAAGCATCATCCACCTGGCGGAATAATATATCCCGCCGAACGGCAGGATCATCTTCCTTTGAAAGCAGTTGGTCAATCAGCAGCATCTCGCCAAAAGTTGATGCGTTTTCTGCCAGGGGCAGGGAAGAGTGAAAAGTGAATACGCTGTGATCTGCTGCCAGCATAGAATGAATCCCGTGGCCAAGTTCATGGGCCATGGTAGCCACTGCATCAGCTGTGCCCTGGTAGTTCAATTTTACCCAGGGGGTTAAATCCGGGGTCACAGACGCGCAAAAAGCGCCGCTCTGTTTTCCTTTTCGGATTTCGCTGTCAACATGATCATCATCCAGGATCTTTTGAGCCAGTTCTGCGATTCGAGGATCAAAGGTTTGGAAGGCGTTTAGCACCATCTCTACCCCTTCCTGGAATTCGTAGGTCTTATCCGATTTGGCAACCGGGGCATAGACATCATAGCGGTGCAGGTGATCCATTTTCAGCCAGCGGGATTTAAGATCAAAATAGCGCTGGAAGGTAGGGGCATTGGACTCGCAAACATCCAGCAGGGCAGATACAGCCTGATCCGGGATATCGTTTTGCAGGTTGCGGACAGCGATCGGGCTCTGGTAATTGCGCAGGTCAATGTTTTCATTTGCCCAGTCCCTGACTACGGTTTGGTATATCTGGCCCAGGATGGGTCCATCCTCGCCATAAACCCGGTAGAGCTCCTGGTAAATTGCTGCCCGCAGATCCGGATCGTGATGGCGGGCGTACACCATTAACTCTCCGCGGGTCAGATCCTGCTTTTTCCCTTCCACTTCCACCTTGAAGCTGTAGCGGTTGGTGATGGAGTCATACAAGGTGATCAGGGCGCTGAAGCCGGTTACATTCTTAATATTGAGCACCTTCTCTTCCGGTTCTGTGAGCGTGTGGGGAGTGAAGTGCCTGATTTCTTCCAGCCAGTATTGAAGATCACCAGTATTTGCCATTAACCGGTCGGCATTTTTCTGATCCAGTTTCTTCCACCACAGATTAAAGAACATGATCTTGTTATACAGAGTGACAAGGAATTGCTCAATTTTGGCCTGCAGCGCCAGGGCATCCTGATTCTGGGTATCTTCAACGAACCAGAGACCGGCATATCCACTAAGATGGTGGATTTGAACCGTGATTTCCTCAAGTTCTTTGATGATTCCCTGAAATGTTTTTTCATCAATATCCCCGCTAAGTTTGGGGCGGTTCTCTTCAAATGCAGTTACTGCCTGCTCCAGAGATCCCATGGCTCCTTCGAATTCCGGGGAATCATGGCTGGGGAATAAGTCGGATAAACTCCAGCGTTTTTGAGTATAGGTTTTAGTCATAGTTCACTCTTTTTTAACCTTTCTTATTGGTTTAGATGTATTCTTTGGGTTTTGGGATTATACTTCAAAAGTAAGGTCGTGTGGGATTAAAACACTCATCAAGCTCCCTTTAATCCCATCAAGACCAGGATTCGCGCCCGATACCCGTGTTATAATTTTCGGGCAGTTTTTTTCTAATGAATACGGCTGAAATATTGGTTTTATAAGTACCTGGGATGAACCCCGTTTGTTTGCCATTACGGCGAGTTTAGATCAGCAGGAGTAACCATGGCAGAAGCGCATGATTTTCAAACCATTATTATGGTCCTGGAAAAGTTCTGGGCAGAGAAGGGATGTCTGATCTGGCAGCCTTATCACACCGAAGTGGGAGCTGGGACAATGAACCCAGCCACTTCACTCCGGGTGCTTGGTCCTGAACCCTGGAATGTGGGATATGTGGAACCTTCTATTCGTCCAGATGATGGACGGTATGGTGAAAACCCCAACCGTTTTTACCAGCATCTCCAATACCAGGTGATCTTAAAACCGGATCCGGGAAATCCTCAGGAACTCTATTTGCAGTCATTGGAAGCATTGGGCATTGACCCCCAGGTTCAAGATATTCGCTTTGTAGAAGACAATTGGAAATCTCCCACGTTGGGATCCTGGGGTTTAGGATGGGAAGTGTGGTTAAACGGGTTAGAGATCACCCAATTTACCTACTTCCAACAAGCTGGGGGACAACTGCTTGACCCGGTTTCTGTGGAGCTTACCTACGGGTTGGAGCGAATTGCCATGGCCTTGCAGGGTGCCCGCGATTTTAAAAATATCCGCTGGAATGAAAACTATACCTACGGTGATATACAGCTGCAAAGTGAACAGCAGTTCAGCAAGTATGCCTTTGAGATAGCTGATGTAGATAATTTGCGGGAAATGTATCGCCTGTACGAAGAAGAAGCAGAGCGCTGTTTAGCGGAAAAACAGGTATTGCCGGCCCATGACTATGTGCTGAAGTGTTCCCATACATTTAATCTCCTGGACACACGCGGAGCTGTGGGTGTCACTGAACGTCAGGGATTTTTTCATCGGATGCGGGATTTATCGCGAAAAGTAGCTGATGCCTATCTGGAAGAGAGACAAATCCTGGAATACCCCTGGTTATCCTCTGAAGCCGAAGAAAAACTGGCTAAAAAGAAGTACAAAAACAAAGCATATCCTGATGACCCCACCCCCTTTTTATTGGAAATTGGCACTGAAGAACTGCCGTATGGCGACGTGGTAGATGCCATAAAACAGTTGGAAAAACTGGTTCCTGATTTATTGAAGGAACTCCGCCTGGAGTATTCCGGATTGAAGGTAATGGCAACTCCCAGGCGGTTGGTGGTTTACCTGGAGAAACTCGCCGGTCGACAGACTGATTTAGAGCAGCTGGTAAAAGGACCGCCAGAAGACCGCGCGTATGATGAGGACGGCAAACCCACTCAGGCGGCTGAAGGATTTGCATCTTCAAAAGGCGTCACAGTGGATGAACTGGAAATTCGCGAGATAGATGGGGGCAAATATGTTGTGGCTGTAGAACGGAAGAGCGGAGTGCCTGCCCCTGAAGTATTGTCGGAAAAACTACCGGATTTGATTGAAGGGATCCGTTTTGGGCAATCGATGCGCTGGAATGATCCTCTGCTCTCTTTTTCCAGACCAATCCGCTGGCTTCTTGCTTTACATGGTGAATCCTGGCTTCCATTTTCTTATGCAGGATTAAGGTCCAAACCAACTACAAAAGGGCTGCGTTTTCTGGCTGGAGGGGATATCGAAGTTAAATCCCCCGCCCATTATTTCCAGACTCTGAAGGAGGGTGGAATTACCCTCGATCATATCGAGCGAAAAGCCCGGATACTAAAAGATCTGAATACACTGGCAGCGAAGGTTGGGGGAGAGGTGGCACCGGATCCGTCCTTATTAAGTGAGGTAACCCACCTGGTGGAAGCTCCTACATCGCTGCTGGGAGAGTTTGACCCGGATTATCTGAAACTTCCCCGCGAAGTGCTGGTCTCGGTGATGAAAAAACATCAACGTTATTTCCCGGTAGAAAAGAAGGGGAAATTGCTTCCCTACTTTATCACCATC
>JBARSJ010000009.1:0-1704 GCA_049644685.1 Anaerolineales bacterium | reverse complement strand
GGCGCCAGTGATGGTTGGAAGCTCGATAAGGATGAGGTGGAACAAGCCCTTGATACCTATTTTGAACTTTCAGGATGGGATGTCAAGAGCGGCATACCGACTTCAGAAAAACTGGAAGAACTGGGGCTGGCCTGGACAGCAAAATAATCAGGATCAGACTTAAACTAAAAGACCCTCTCTGGCTGAACTGAACCCTAAAAACAGGACACAATAATAAAGACACCTCTCGTACAATATGAGTAAGGGAGGTGTTTCTGTATGGCGAGGAAAAAGGGCAGCAAAGATTATCCATTGGAAATGAAACTGGAAGTAATCCGACTAAGAGAGGAGGAGGGACTAACCTACAAAGAGATCACTGAGAGATTAGAAATCCGAGACCCAAGGAGAGCCAGTGTCTGGATGAGGATCTACCGAAAAGAGGGGGTTGAAGGATTGAAAAAGCCCAGACGGGGTAGACCTAAAAAGGATCGGGACAGCCTGGAGGCCAGGATCGAGCAGTTGGAAATGGAGAACACCCTTTTAAAAGCATTGGCTATCGAGCTGGGGGAAGAATTGCCAGAGGGGCTCGATATAGAGCCATATACAGACATCGAAGGAGATTTGGAATAGAAAGAGCTAGTGCTGTATTTGGCGTATCCCGTTCGGCATATTATGCCTGGGTGAACAGGATGGACCAACAAGATACAGATCAGGATCGAATGGAGTTGGTGCTTGAAGCCTACGACAGATCCAGGAAAACTTATGGTTACAGGCGGATCCAGATCTGGATTGAGAGGGAATATGGAATCAAAATCAATCACAAAGCAGTCCTGAGACTGATGAGAAAGCTCAATATTCGCTCAGTGGCCCGGAAAAGGAATCCCTACAGGCTCAGCAACAATCGCTATGGAGCTATTCATACCTACCCGAATTTGATGGGCCAGAACTTCAGGAGCAATGGGCCCAATCAAAAATGGGGCACGGATATTACCTATATCCCAACCCAGCAAGGATTTGTCTATCTGGCGGTCATCAAGGACTTTTTTGATGGAACAATCCTGGGACATGCTTTGTCAAGGAATAACTCAATTCAAATGGTATTGCAAGCTGTGCGTGCAGCTGCACCAGACCTTCAATCGCAGATTGGTGTGATTATTCAAAGCGATCAGGGAGCCCAATTCCAATCCTCTGCTTACCGCTCCCTGACTGCTCAGCTGGGGATCATCCCGTCCATGTCCAGAAAAGGGCATTGTCTGGATAATGCGCCAACTGAGAGTTTCTTCTCTCAGCTGAAGGAAGAATTAATTAGACATATCAAGATCAAAGACTTTTTTGATGCCGTTCAGGTTGTGGATGATTACATTCACTTCTATAACCATGACCGAATTCAGCTAAAAACAAAACTGACGCCCTTGGAATTCAGGCGTCAGTTTGCATAATTAACTGCGAGAGTGTCTTTATTTACTTGTCCACCTTATGGGGTGCACTCCAATTTTGTGGCTCTTTTTTTCTGTTGTTTTTCCAGCCAATATAGTATATAGAATATTAATGTAAGCGAGAGTGCCAGCCCTATCATTGAAATACCCCAGGCGTGATTTGCTTCTGGCACAAAACCCTTCGTGGCAGGAAAACCGCATCCTGCCATATTTCAGACCGCGATATAAGCCCTTAACTCCAACCCCGGAGAAACCCTGATGGTCGGTGATCGATTGGAGACGGATATCC
>JBARSJ010000008.1:0-9176 GCA_049644685.1 Anaerolineales bacterium | reverse complement strand
TTTCCGCCGTTCCCATTCCCGACCCCCGCGCCACGCGGGCGCGCAAGCGCATCATCCTTGAAGGCGATCCCCCCAGCCCGGACCAGATCTCTGCTGGCTGCCGCTTCCATCCCCGCTGCCCCAACGCTAAAGAGCACTGCAAAACGCAAACCCCACAATGGCGCGAAATCAAACCTGGTCACTGGGTCACCTGCACCGATTGTTAAATTGAGGTAAGTATGCCAGATTACCTGAATCTAGAAACTCTGCTGAAGGTTCCCTATGTTGAACCAGACCCAGCAGTATCGCGAGTGTGCCAGCGGGTGATCTTGGAAGGGGATCCACCAAGCCCCATTAATCCACCTTCTGGGTGTCGCTTCCACCCACGGTGTCCGATTGCCAAAGATTATTGTCTGAGGATGTACCTGGCGGGAAGTGAAACAAGGTCATTGGATCGCATGTCATGAGATCTAATTCTAAAGTAAAATTCCGTCAACATATAAATCCAAAATGAGGAGAACTGTATGACTGATTTTCAACCTTTCGTTCAAGAGCGGGTGATGTCCAAAAATGAACAAGATGTTGTTTATAATCTTGCCGATAGCGGTGTTCATCCTCTTCTACTCAGGGAACTCTTGGCAGGCGATACTGATTTCATCAATACTCTAATGGATACTGAGTTGAATTACGCTCATGCCAATGGTATCCCCGAACTGCGGAGCAACATTGCCACTCTTTATCCTGGAGCTAAGCAAGATAATATCTTGGTAACTGTCGGTGCTATTGAAGCCAATTATTTAACAATTCGAACCTTATTATCACCTGAAGATGAAATTGTTATCATGCTGCCTAATTATATGCAGATCTGGGGAGTTGCTAAAAACCATAATCTGAACATTAGAACCTTTAACTTAAAGGAAGAAAACGGCTGGGCGCCAGATCTTGATGAATTAAAAGTGGCAGTGACTCCCAAGACAAAAATAATAGCAGTCTGCAATCCGAATAATCCAACGGGCTATATTTTATCGGATGATGAAATGCGGGCGATCGTATCGGCTGCCGATAGCGTTGGGGCCTGGATTTTGGCCGATGAAGTATATATTGGAGCAGAGCGAATTAGCGATGAGGAAACCAAATCTTTTTATGGCTTGTATGATAAGGTGATAGCAACCGGTAGTATGAGTAAAGCTTACGGATTACCGGGACTGCGGCTCGGTTGGGCAGTTGGACCGGTTCCAACTATAGATGATCTCTGGGCTCGTCACGAATACATAACAATAAGTGCCACCATGTTGTCAAACAAATTGGCTGCCAGGGCCCTCTCGCCGAAAGTCCGTCCTCGTCTTATTCAGCGCACACGGGATTATATCAAGCAGGGATATCCGGTTTTACAGGAATGGATGGACAATCATAGGGATATTTTCAGTATAATTCCGCCGGCTGCGGCGGCAATAGCTTTTGTCCGGTATCATCTGGATATCAATTCATCTGAATTGACAGAAAGATTGATAAAAGAAAAGAGCGTCTTAATTGTACCGGGCGATCACTTTGGCCTGGATAAGTTCCTGCGTGTCAGTTTTGGATTGCCGCAAGATTACTTGACAGCAGGATTAGACCGAATTCGTCAACTGATTCTGGAAATAAAGGGATGAACCAAGTTCATATGAATAACGATAGACGTGGGAGAAACTATGCCTGATCACCTGGATTTAGAAATCCTGCTGACGGTTCCTCATGTTGATCCAGACCAGGGATTTGATATCTCTCCCGACGGTTCGCAGGTGGTATTTTCCTGGAATCAGACCGGTCGCTGGGAAATATATTGCCTTGATCTGAAAGGGAAATCCTTTCCCAAGATCATCACCCAGGGCAAAGGAGCCAAATTTGCTCCCCGCTGGAGCCCTGACGGCAATTCAATAGCATACGTGCTGGATCTGGATGGCAGTGAGAATTATGACATCTTTGTATATCATCCAGGCCCTGGAACTCACAAGAACCTGACGCCGGATACGCCGGATGCGATTATACCTTTATTCGATTGGTCACCGGACAGCCAGCAGATCGCATTTTGCTCGGACAGGGAAGGATGTTTTGATACCTATGTCATACCGTCAGGGGGAGGGAAAGCCCGGAAAGTTCTGGGGATTCCCTATCCGGATTACGAGGTAGTCTGGTCGCCAGATGGAAAAAAATTGGCGGTTGCTTCTGAGGGGAAAGCCCAGGACAGCTGGATTCATATCGTGCCCTTGGATGGTGGTGATCCCTATCCCATCAGCCTGAATAGCGACCCAATCAGCGCCAAGGATCCCTGCTGGTCCCCGGACAGCAGGACTCTGGCTTTTTCCTCTGACCTGGGTGGAAAGTTCGAAATTGGAGTTTATGATATCAAAAAAGGTTCCCTATCCTGGTTGACAGATGGTGCTGGCGAGAAAGAACATCCCGATTGGTCTAAGGATAGCTTTCTGACCTATGTAGTCAGTTATGGCCCCAAGACTGAACTGGGCTTGATGGATATCAAAAGCAGATCAGTATCTTCACACCAAATTGAACCAGGGGTAATCTTCACCCCAAAATTCACACCAGCCCAGGATCAAATCATCTTTGTATTTGACAACCCGAGGTATCCCGATGATTTATGGGTTTTCAACCGCTCGGAAAAGAAATTCCGGCAGATTACTCACTCTCTGCCTCCTGAGGTAAACCAAACCCATTTTTCAATGCCAGAAGAGGTTCGGTACCCCAGACTGGATGGAACCGAAGTCCCTGCTTTAATGTACCGCCCCAAGCAGAGGGAAAATCTACCTCCAGCGATAATATATATCCACGGCGGACCCAACTGGTTGACCCAGGTCACCTGGGATCCGCTTGTGCAGCATATGGTCAGCCGGGGGTGGGTGGTGCTGGCACCAAATTACCGCGGTTCAACCGGCTACGGCCGAGAGTGGATGAATGCCAATCGCTTCGATCTGGGGGGTGTGGATACTGCCGATGTCGCGGCCGGGGCAGATTTCCTGGAACGGGAAGGAATTGCTAACGCGAAAAAAATTGCCGTCACCGGGAGAAGCTGGGGCGGCTATCTAACAATGACCTGCCTGACTGAATTCCCTGAGAAATGGGCTGCGGGAGCAGCGGTGGTTCCGTTTTTGAATTGGTTCACCAGCCATGAGAACTCGCGTGAAGACCTGCAGCACTGGGATAGAGAAAATTTTGGAGATCCTATTGCCAATAAAGATTTGTGGTATGAGCGCTCACCATTTTTCTTTTTGGACCAAATTCAGTCCCCGGTGCAGCTGATTTGCGGGGAAAATGACGTACGCTGCCCGGCCAGTGAATCCAAACAGGCTTACGAGACTTTGATCAACCTGGGGAAGGAATCTGAATATCATCTTTACCGGGGTGAAGGGCATTTCTTCTTAAAAATCGAAAATCAGATTAAAAGCAAAGTACAGGTCGCAGAATTTTTAGCAAAACACCTGGAATAAAATATTAAAACTAAAGCGAGGAAAATATGCTCAACAAAGCAAAAAAGATCCAATCTGAAATGGTCGCCTGGCGGCGGGATATCCACATGCATCCTGAGTTGGGATTTGAAGAGAAGCGCACTTCTGCGCTGATCGCTGAAACAATGGAAGGTTTAGGGTACCGGGTGAGGACCGGAGTTGGTAAAACTGGCGTGGTAGCAGAAATTGGGTCTGGCAAACCGGTTGTAGCCATCCGGGCAGATATGGACGCTCTACCCATCAAGGAAGCCAACCAGGTTCCCTATAAATCGAAAAATGATGGGGTGATGCACGCTTGCGGTCATGACGCCCATGTTGCGATCGCCATGGGTACAGCCAAATTGCTCGCGGCAGAGAACTTTCCAGGTACGGTGCGATTTTTGTTTCAGCCTGCAGAGGAAACCGATGATGGAGAGTTCAGCGGGGCTCCCAGAATGATTGAGGATGGAGCCATCGCAGATGTCGATAATGTATTAGCTCTGCATGTAGATGCTGCAGGTAATACTGGCGAGATCGAAATAGCTACCGAGTACGCCTCAGCCGGGGTAGACACCTTCTATGCAAAAATAATCGGCAAAGGAGGTCACGGCTCGACTCCACACAAGGTTGTGGATCCGATCTTTATCAGCGGCCACGTGATCCTGGCTCTGCACGGCATCGTCTCCAGGCAGCTGCGGCCTTACGATCCGGCGGTAATTAGCATTGGTTCAATTCAGGGCGGCCAAACAGACAATGTGATCCCAGAAGAGGTTAATCTGTTAGGAACAATCCGTTTCTTGATCCCGGAAGTTCAGGAAAAAATCCATGCTGAGATCAAAAACGCCCTGGAAATCACCCGCAATCTGGGTGGAGATTATGAGCTGAAGATCGAGGTAGGATATCCGCCAATGCATAATCATCCGGAGATTGTTGACCTGATAAAATTGGTCGCAGGTGATTTGCTCGGGGAGGATAAAATCATCCCCCCTGAACCCGGTATGGGAGCTGAGGATTTTGGCTACTTCCTGGAAAAAGCCCCAGGGGCCATGTTTATGCTGGGGTGTAAAATCGAAGGGGATGAACGCCGGCATCACGACCCCAGATTTGATGTTGATGAAGACTGTTTTCCTATCGGCGCGGCCATTATTTCCGAGACAGCTCTCCGCATACTGGGTCAGAGTGATAAATAAAGGCTCCAGGGGCCAGATTTTGAATTAACTTCAAACAGACACCAAACAAAGCTGAGCTCTATCATGACCTCCTCGTTTTTTGTGCAGAGAAAAGAATAACAATTTAAAGAGTAAGAGGTTTGAAGGACTTTGATGAAGCCACTTGACACAATACGTTAAAATAGAAGACCTTCTTGCTGAAAACTGCTATCCTCAACAGGTTTAATGGTTCCTTGTGTGATGCTCTCTCTGGTCAGGATAACAGCCAGGCAACCCTGGCAAGGTTAGAACACGCCAACCTGTTCATCGTCCCCCTGGACAACGAGCAATGTTGGTACCATTATCACCATCTCTTTGCTGATTTGCTACGGCAGGGACTGCACCAGAGCACCACCTCGTTTACTGGGGATGAGGGGGAAGGGCGTGGCGGAATTACCCTAACGGGCCAGCGTATGATTTGAAGACAATGGCCTGGAGATTGAAGTTTTTCACCATGCTGCTGCTGCCAATGATATTGAGCACACCGCGTGCCTCGTTAAAGGGGAAGCTTTCAAAACATCCCCATTGTTTAATTATATAATTATCCAGAGAAGTTTAATGCACAATGAGTATCTCGTATAATAATCCGTTGGGCTGCAGGAAAAGACATGAAAGTAACAATCTTAAGAGAAAACGAAATCCGGGATTGCGTTATTATGAATAAGGAGGCGGTTGAGGCTGTTGCCCTGGGATTCACGCGCCTTGTGGAAGGCAAGGTTAGCCTGCCGCCTATCATCCGCGTGGATGTGGAAGCCAACCAGGGAGAAGTGGACATCAAGACTGCCTATATCGAAGGGCTGGATCACTTCGCCATAAAAATTGCTTCAGGGTTTTTTGGCAACCCGTCTCTCGGACTGCCCTACGGGAGCGGGATGATGGTGCTGATGAGTGCCAAGACTGGCTTCCTCGAAGCAGTTTTGCTCGATAATGGGTACCTGACCGACCTGCGAACCGGTATCGCCGGAGCGATCGCAGCCAAACATCTGGCGCCAGCCCAGATAACAACCGCGGGGGTGATCGGTTCGGGCGTCCAGGCTCGCTACCAGATCCGAGGCCTGCGGCTGGTTCGGGACTTCCAACGCCTGATGGTGTACGGCATCAATCCTGATGATGTTGAGCGATATTCTTCAGAGATGACACAAGAACTGGGTGTTGAAGTGATGATATCAGGCAGCCCAGAAGAGGTCTTCCGTCTATCCCAGTTTGTAGCAACCACCACGCCTGCGCGGGAGCCCTATGCTAAAGCAGCATGGCTGCACGCCGGCATGCACATCACTGCTATGGGTGCTGATGGCGAGCACAAACAGGAGTTGTTTGCTGATGTGCTGGGGAAAGCTGACCGGATCGTGTGTGACAGGAAAAGTCAGTGTTTCCGCCTCGGCGAACTGCATCATGCGCTGAAGGAAGGCGTCCTGTCTGAAGATAGTGACATAACAGAGATTGGCGAGTTAACAGCTGGAAGTAAAACTGGCAGGCAAAATGATCAAGAGATCACCATTTGTGACCTTACTGGTGTAGGTGTCCAGGACACCACCATCGCGGTACTGACCTACCAGAATGCGATTTCCCGTGGGCTGGGAACTTCCTTTGAGGTCTGACATATTCTTGGAAAAGGATCATATCATGCATATCGACAAATTTGAAATGGAGCGCATGCAGTGCCTGTATGAACATGTCGTCGATTACAATCTTTCTGAAAGCGGTGTTTCACCGCTGAAGTTGTCAGAACTTCTCGATGGCCAGGGGGATTCGGAGATTTTCCTCAACCAAGAACTGTGGTACTGTGAATCGGACGGCTCGCCTTTGCTCCGAGAACGCATCGCCCAATTTTATCCAGACTGTAAACCTTCGAACATCACAGTCACCAATGGCGGTTCGGAAGCCAATTACATGACCCTGTGGACCCTGCTCGAAAAAGGAAGGCGGTTGGCTTGCATGCTGCCAAATTACATGCAAGCCTGGGGGCTTGGTCGTGCCTATGCAGAGGGCGTGGACACTTTCCATCTGGTTCTGCAGGAAGAAAACGGACAGAAACGCTGGGCGCTGGATGTTGATGAACTCAGGCGTATGGTGACGTCAAAAACAAACGTGATCCTGGTCACCAATCCAAACAACCCAACTGGCGCAGTATTGACCGAAGATGAGATGGAAGTGGTTGTGGAAACTGCAAACAGAGTTGGCGCCTGGATCATTGCAGATGAAATCTACCGCGGCGCTGAGGTCGAGGGTGATACTTCTCCCACCTTTTGGGGGCGTTACGAGAAAGTTGTGGTGACTTCTGGCCTATCGAAGGCTTTCGCCCTGCCAGGTTTGCGGATCGGTTGGGTGGTCGCGCCAGAAGAATTGATCGAGCAGATCTGGATCCATCACGATTACCTGACCCTGACCCCTGGATTGCTGAATGACCGCCTGGGAGCTATTGCCATGGAACCTGTGCGGCGGGAGGCGATCCTGGCGCGCACCCGCAGGATCATCCAGGCGAACCTGCCCCTGCTGGAGGAATGGCTGGATGAATTCAGCCATCTCTTTCACTATGCTCGCCCAGTCGCAGGTGCAATCGCTTATATTGAATATGACTTTCCAATCAACTCGACCGCTCTGATCGACCGGCTGCGGAAGGAAAGCTCCGTCCTGCTAGTTCCTGGTGACCAGTGTGGCCTGGATAAGGGTATCCGGGTGGGTTTTGGGTATGATATTCAAAAAACGATAAAGGGCATGGCATTGATGGAAGAAATGGTCCGGGGTCTTGTGAGAAGTGGCGGAATTTGAGCAATCTAGATCCATCATTGAGAAAGAACTCCACCAGAGTTGGAGGGTAAAAAATGACAAAAAAAGCGCACTTTGAAGTGCGCTTTTATTATCTCGTAGGGTTTAAAAACCTCATCCGTATAAGAATACGAAAAAAATATTGGGTTTCACCGAGTAAATTACTAAGGAAGGAGTTTTTGCACCCTATAGGTGATATTTCAATGACTTCTTGAAAATTGGCAAGAGAGCTTAGTTAAGCCAAATCAATTGATGATTTTTACGGAACAGCTAAAGGCTGGACATCGTCAAGATGGCATCTCTGCCCGACTTATTTCCGAAACCATTGAGAAGATTCTGGAATGACCTGCCCTCAGTATTTGCACCAAAATTGTACCCAAACTATCAATTAACTTGCTTGGATTGGTTACTAGATTCAACAAATCCTCATGCTATACTTAGGTTTAATCCAACAAAATGTAAGAATAATGGAGATGCAGGATAACAGGATAAACTGGTATTTTGAGTTTTGAGAATAATTCATAAATAAGCTATCATAAGCGAGTATTGAAGAAAAGAGGCCAAAACACCAATTGTTTATTTCGAGGGTAATCATGCAGCAATACCTGGATTTAATGCAGAGGATTCTAGATCAGGGAGTAGAAAAAGGGGACCGGACTGGCACAGGCACCCGGTCCGTTTTTGGCCATCAGATGCGTTTTAATCTGCAGGATGGATTTCCAGTGCTGACTACCAAAAAACTCCACTTAAAATCCATCATCTATGAATTGCTTTGGTTCCTTCAAGGGGAAACCAATGTCCGCTCACTGCAGGAAAATGGGGTCAGTATTTGGGATGCCTGGGCAGATGAATCGGGGGAGCTGGGTCCCGTATATGGCGCTCAATGGCGGTCCTGGAAGTCGGCTGAAGGTCAGATAATTGATCAGATTTCGGGAGCTGTGAGGCAAATCAAAACTCAGCCGGACTCCCGCAGGATACTGGTCAGCGCCTGGAATGTCGGAGAGCTGGAGAAGATGGCACTGCCTCCCTGTCATTTGCTGTTTCAGTTTTACGTTGCTGGAGGTAAATTGTCTTGCCAACTTTATCAGCGTTCTGCGGATGTGTTTTTAGGTGTCCCTTTTAATATCGCTTCCTATGCCTTATTAACCCTGATGGTTGCCCAGGTCTGTGATTTGGAACCCGGTGATTTTGTTCACACCCTGGGTGATACCCATCTTTACCTGGACCATTTGGAAAAGGCGAAACTGCAATTAAGCAGAAATCCATATCCGCTGCCAAAAATGATCCTCAACCCAAGAGTTAGTTCATTATTTGAATTTTCTTATAGCGATTTTGATCTTCAAAACTACCAGGCGCATCCCCATATTAAAGCCCGGGTATCAGTATGATAGTTTCCATTATTGTGGCAGCAGATGAAGGGAACGGGATCGGATTAAATGGGGCCATCCCCTGGCATTTATCGTCAGATTTAAAACGATTTAAGACCCTTACTATGGGACATTACCTGGTAATGGGCAGACGAACGTACGAATCAATTGACTCCGCCCTTCCAGGCAGAAGGATGATTGTGCTTTCCAGGGATCCTGAATTCCAGGCGAAGGGCTGCCAAACAGCGCGGTCTCTCCAGGAATCTTTCCAGCTGGCAATGGATGCCGGTGAGAGGGAAGTATTTGTGATCGGGGGAGCCGAAGTGTTTTCTGAAGCGCTGGTGGTTGCTGATAACCTTTATCTGACCAGGGTACAC
>JBARSJ010000007.1:0-3047 GCA_049644685.1 Anaerolineales bacterium | reverse complement strand
GATAGAGAATGGTACTTATCAGGTTGAAGAGAAAAAATTAGCCGCAAAGATGATAAAAGAGTCTCTTCTTAACGAATTGCTATAAACACCCCTGAGGTAATTGATTATAATGGACTTGCTGTTGAATGATTTATTGGGTCTGCTCGAAGGGGAAATAGATCTTTACGCTTCAATGCTTTTGGCCCTTCAAAAGGAAAAAAAGGCCATAGTAGATTCAAATCATGAAGAACTAAATGAAACCAGCAGGGAAAAAGAGAACCTGTTTCTGAAGATCCGAATACTGGAAGAGCAAAGGCTTTCAGTTCTGGAAAAACTGGCCCGGAATCTGGGACAGCCGGCTCAAGACCTGACCCTGAGTAAACTATCTCAGTTGGTGCAAGAGCCCCAGTCAACCCAATTAGTAGATTGTCATTCGACATTTCTATCATTGGCGCAAAGCATCCAGGAGATTAATCTAAGCAATAAGGCATTGCTCACCCATTCCCTGGATCTGGTAAAAGGCTCGTTATCTTTGCTGAGTGATTTATTGTCTTCAAACCCGGTTTATTACAGGACCGGAAAAATGGAAGCAGGCGATCAAAGCGGCAGACTGCTCTCTGGAAAAATTTAAGTCGAATGATAAGTAAAAGTTAGAGGATCAATCATGCCAGACATCTATGGAATCTTAAACGTGGCAAGAGGAGCACTCCTGACGCAACAGCGAGCAATCGATGTTACCGGACATAATATTGCCAACGTGAATACCCCGGGCTATTCCCGTCAAAGAGTGAACATGCAGACCAATACTCCCATCCCGTTTTCACCCGGACAAATGGGCACTGGTGTGAATGCAGTAGAAATTCAAAGAATATATGATCGTTTCCTGGGTGTCCAAATCAGCAATGAGAATCAGAACCTTGGGAGATGGGAGGCCCAGAAAGGCTCCATAGAGAAGGTAGAGATGATCCTGGACGAAACTTCGGGGTACGGATTAAGCCAGGCAATGAGTGAATTCTGGAACGTCTGGCAGGATCTGGCCAATAACCCTTCCGGTCATACAGAACGAACATTGTTAAAGGCTAAAAGCGAGATCCTCTCCAACGCATTTAATAAGACTTATTCGGATCTCCAACAAATCCAGAAAGATACGGATGACAGCATAAAGGGAACCATCCAGGAAATAAATCTGATTACTGATCAGATTGCTGCTCTCAACCAGCAGATATCACAGATTGAAGTAACAGGGCAAAATGCAAATGACCTTAGAGACAGCCGCGATCTATTACTAACTGAATTGTCTTCAATGATTGATATTACTACCTCTGAAGGAGACAATGGCAAGGTAACTGTTTTAGTAAGCGGCGGAAGACCCATTGTGCAGGGCAATTCCTCCTGGGATCTATCCACTGAGACCAATGTTTCCGGCCTTCAGGATATTGTGTGGATAGACGGTTCTGGCAACTCAGCAAATATAACCAATAGTATTTCCGGTGGCAAGTTGAAGGGGTGGATTGAGGCAAGGGATGCTTCTATTCCAGGGTATCTAAGCAGGCTTGATGACCTGGCTGCAACTATAATAAGTGAAGTGAATACTCTTCATCAAGGTGGTTTTGATTTGAACAGCAATCAGGGAGAACCCTTTTTCACAGGGGCTTCGGCCTCACATATCGCGGTCAATCCTAATATTGTTAATAACGTCAATCTAATTGCCGCCTCAGGAACCCCTGGTGGCGTCCCTGGCGATAACAGTACGGCAATAGCAATTGCAAACCTGCAATATGCGCATACAATGAGTGGCGGTAAAGCAACCTTCGATGACTACTATAATTCAGTCGTCAGTGATGTGGGCAATGACGTACAGACAGCTTCTACTTATTTCGATCATCAAACCTCAATGGTGAATCACCTGAACAATTACCGGGAATCTGTTTCAGGAGTCTCGCTTGACGAGGAAATGATAAACCTGATTAAATTTCAGCATGCCTATGATGCTGCCGCAAAGTTAATTACTACAGTAGATGAATTACTGAACACCGTAATTAATATGGTATAAGTTGGTTGAGTGGCTGAGTAGTCTAATGGTTGGGTTGTTAGCTTTCAAAGAATTCCTTCAAAATAAATGTCATCGGATTTCGTTACTAATTAACTACTCAACTACTTAACCACTCAACCAACTCCGGAGGACAAAATGCGTGTAACCAATAGATTAATGGCCGACACTGTATTGAATAGTCTGTACAAAAACACACAGCAACTCTTTAAACTCCAGGAAGTGGTCTCTTCCCGAAAGAGAATAAACAGGCCCGCTGATGATCCCATAGGAATGGGTAAAATCCTTGATTATAGAAAAGTGCTTTCTTCGATTGATCAGTATAACACTAACATTACCCGCGGAAAGACCCAAATTGATCTTACCGAATCATGCTTAGAGGCTATTGATGATTTAGTCCTTAAAGCAAGAAGGATTGCTGTAGAACAGTCTGCCGGAGAACTGGAAAACAGGCCTACTGCTGCCCAGGAAGTAAAAAACATATATGATCAGATATTGCAACTGGCAAACACTAAGCTGGGAGACACCTATATATTGTCAGGCCATCAAACAGGTACGGCCCCTTTCTCCAGGGACGCGGATTACAATGCAACATATGATGGTGATGATGGCGATATACGAATAATTGTCGGAGACAACCTGGATATAAAGATCAATGTAACCGGTGAAGACGCCCTTAGAAGTGAGGTAGATGTTTTTGATGCCTTAAGAGTTCTCATTAACGGCCTGGAAGATCCCGATACCACCGCCGGGACTGCTCAAATTGCAACCCAGGTAACGCCACTTAGTAATGCCCTTGACCAATTAAAGGCTGTGAGGGCTGAGGCTGCGTCAACGTTCATCCAATTGGAGACCACGGAAAACCAACTGGCCAATTTCAAATTGAATATTGAAGACATGCTTTCTGAAACAGAGGATGCTGATATGGCCCAGGCAATTGTCGAACTACAGTTCCAGCAAACTGCCTATGAGACCTCTCTTGCAACAGCGGCCAGGATACTACAGCGAAGTCTTATGG
>JBARSJ010000006.1:0-2021 GCA_049644685.1 Anaerolineales bacterium | reverse complement strand
GAGTTAGCTACACATTTACCCTTGGATCGGGAGAAAGCGCAGGTTATTGTATAACGCGCAAAACTTCCCCTCTCCGAAGCAGAACGAAGACTCAACGAGATGTCAAAGAAAAGGCTCATTTTTTCCCTACAACCGAAAGACGGCCCCCCGCTCTACCAGGCTGTCCCGTTCGTCACCGGTATCTTAGAATTCCAGGTCAACAATCTGAGTAAGGGTTTAATTAGGGATCTCTCTTACTACTGGCGTGCGAGAAAGGCAATGTCCAATAAGGAGGTCATCCCGTAAACCCGCACTATTCCAATCGGTGAAAGCATTGATAAACATCTGGAAGTCCTCTCTTACGAGCAGGTCAATGGGCTTGTCAAGTCCAAGGATAACACTGCGGTTGCTCATTGCATCTGCCGACGTACTGCAAAGATGACCGGGGGAGGGTGCAACGCGCCCGAGGAAAGCTGCCTGGTCTTTGGGGAATGGGCTGACTATTATGTTCGGAATGGCCGCGGGCCGCGCCATTGACCGCTCGGAGGTACATGAAATCTTCACACGCGCTGATGCCGCCAATCTGGTGCTGCAACCAAGCAATTCGAAGGATCCCAGTTTCATTTGCTGCTGTTGTGGTCGCTGCTGCGGCATTCTAGGGGACCTCAAGGAACAACCCCCATCCATCAGAAGCCGTCGTGAGCGCTTTCATTGCCGAGCTTGAATCCGAACTCTGTACTGGGTGCTGGATCTGTTAGGAACGCTACCAGATGCAGGCGCTAACCGAAGAAATTGACCGGGCCGCTCTCGACACAAACCGCTGCAATGGCTGCGGTCTGTGTGTATCCACCTGCCCCAGCGGAGCGTTGTCTCTGGTGCGCAAACCATACACTGAAAAATCAGAGATTCCCAATACGATGGATTGCACCTGGCAAGTAATCAGTCAGGCACAGACCAAAACATCCTAACATGAATGGATTTCAGGCACTAATTTGAAAATCCGATTCTTGCCGCCGGTAACTCATTGCAGTTGATTCCTGATTTGCTTGATTCCCTCAGGGAGATTCGAATGCGCAACCTACTGACAATTGTCCCCTTTAGGGGGTTCGAAGTTGCAATTAATGGAATCCACAGCTCATGGAATGGATTATTGCTTATGGCGTGGCAGATTGAGCGCACCGAAAGCCAACTGCATAATCTCCTGCGTCGATATTACCCACTTCGAGGCGATAAGTAGTCGTAATTAATTCAAAATCATCGCCAAACGAACCACCCCGGACGAGAAGGTCACCGGATGAAGACCCTGCCGGATTGCTTTGTGGAGATATACTGTGATACTCCCTATCATACCAGTCAGCCACATATTCCCACACGTTCCTCGCCATATCCAGCGCTCCATAAGGACTTGCTCCCATGGGATAGTTTCCAACTGGAGCCGTTTCGGCATAGCCATCATCCCAATTTAAATTCCTCGCTTCAACACCATTCTTGTCACCAAAATTTAAATAAGTGCCATTAATCTCATTTCCCCATGGAAACTTACGATTGTCTGTCCCACGTGCGGTTTTTTCCCACTCCGCTTCAGATGGTAAACGCCTACCAGCCCATACGCAGTATTCTTTTGCCTGGCTCAGGGAAACAAAAATAACCGGGTAATCTTTAAATGTACTAATTCCATAATATTTCTTCGCATCTGTAGAGTTTGATCTATATGAACTACTGGGTCTTGTACAGGCTTTTTCCGCAACGCACTCCATATACTGCTGATTTGAAATTTCAGTACGGTCGATCCAGAATGCATCCAGGTAAACGGAATGCATCGGTTTTTCATCCTCTTCACCATTGTTTGAACCCATCATAAATTCACCAGCAGGCACATACATTTGCGCCATGTTTTCTTTCTCGGAGGTTCTGGTTGAACTGTTATCCAAATTATCCAAATCCCAAACTTTCAGGTTGTCAAACTCAACCGTTGCCGGTTGAATTGGATCGGCACCATGCACCGTAATACAGATACCTGAACCAAAAACTCGATTTATGTC
>JBARSJ010000005.1:0-1764 GCA_049644685.1 Anaerolineales bacterium | reverse complement strand
TTGTAATGCCGATCCATATCACTGCCTGGATGATCCAGCAAATTTGCATGGCGGGTGTAGCCATATAGTAATTAACTTTTACCAAATGGATCAGAGCGAACACGGCTATGCCAATGGCTAGTAAGTCATGGATGCTGTGCCAGGTGTTATAGTCCAATTTCATCTCTTTCCGTAGGACGGATGTTATCGCGATCAAGATCAATGCGAACAACCCGATGATCCCAGCCTGCGCCCGCCAGGGAGCTGTGATGGGATTCAACAGTAGCAGTGTATAAGGATTATTGACCAGCAACAGCACTGGATGCAGAAAGACCATTAATACGGAAAGCACCGAAAGAATATGATGAATTTTATAGATTCCATCCAGATCAAATACATCAGAAAGGAAGGGGATGCGCGCTGTTGGAAGGAATTGCAAACCTGCGATGGATAGGCCAACGAACCCCAGCATGATTGAAAGGTCGCGCCACCATTCCCTTCTTGGCGGCATCGGGAAAGCAAAGAACACTATTATTGGAAGGAAAATAAGGAGTAAATAGATGATCAGTGTCAGAACGCGCTTGGTTTTCTTATTCATCTTTACCCCTTCCTACTCTGGCCGAACAAGCCCGGAAGTATTCACATCAACTACTTCTGCCAGATCAGCGATTGAATCATTGAGCAATTGAAGGATATATTTTCCATTATGGACATAACCGGCAGGTTCTTTGATGCTGTATTGCATGTTGAATGTGGTTCGAAGCAAGCGGGGTGTGAAGGAGACATACTGGTTTGGAAAAGCGACTTCATCACCTTCAATTTCGCCATTTCCATCAGTATCAATGAAGAGATATGGGAATTGGTCTGCCCATCCAATAGGGTCACTAATTTCTTCAGTTGCGTATTTCTGGATGGAAGTATAGAGGATCTCCTGAACTCCCTGGATTTCATGGTAAATGCCTTCAACCAGGCCATCGGAATCATAATCAATGCCATCGACAAATACGTCACGATAATCTGAATAATCGCTTACGTTTGAATGGCAAGCGGCGCAAAGATTCGCATCATCATAATCCGTCCGTATATGGAGAGAATGAGGTTCATGGCAGGACGTGCATGTTTCAACACCGTCTGCGTGTTCAAATTTGCCAACATAGACCATATCTTCATATTGATATCCGCCCTTAGCTTCTGCCCCAAAATGGGTAGATGCAGCAAAAGCATAATGCGGATTGATAAAGCTTGCCTCAGGAATAATCTCATCATCATTGAAACCTTCAGCTGTGGAATCAACCCGCCCACCAGCGGAACGTCCGCTGTGGCAGGTTCCACAAAGTGCGTCCCCGCTGGCTATTTCAAGCTCAACCCCAGATGGGAATTTCACCATTGTCAAGACATCAGCAGCTTCATTATGACAGACTTCGCAGCTGATAACAGAATTTATCACCCCGGGATTATCAATAGCCATTGCTGCTGTCCCGTCTATCCCAAGATAATCTAAGAATCCCTGTCCGCTGTGACATTTTGCACAAAAAACGGGAACCTCAGCCGGATCGTCTTCATTCCAATTAGTAAACGCTTCGGCGGATGCGTCCGAGTGTGCGGAATTCCACCAGTCCACACTTACTTCCTGAACCGAACGCGCCTGGCTCGCCTGATTGCTAACGTAGATATACCAGCCAGCTAACGCGCAGACAATTACAACAATGGCAATAATAAAAGTGCGGTTTTTCATAATTTCCTCCAGCCTATATTTTACGGAGAGATTGAGAGATTGATTGTTAC
>JBARSJ010000004.1:0-53637 GCA_049644685.1 Anaerolineales bacterium | reverse complement strand
GAATTTGATTATAGCATAGTGTTCAGTCTTGCAAGGGCTTTTTAACCTTTCAAATAGTATATTAATATTCCTCTGGGGGGAAGCTTTTTTCCGGGAGAAACAGCTTTACCTGATACTTACTTATTATTGGATAAAAAAACCGCCCGGATCCGGTAAAACAGGCGGTTTTTCAAGGTTTGTTTGGGAGGAATTTATTTTTCCAGGAACTCAGTAAACCAATCCTGTAAGATATCTTCAGCCGGTTTTCCATGGATAGAAATAGATTTGTCATGCAGAATAACCGGGGCATAATACCCCCAGGAGATGACACCGGAAATCCAGCTTTTATTGTTTATAGCAGACAGAAAGGCAGTATATGCTTTTGCTTGTTCATCCAGGTCGGTGCTCAGATTTGGCAAATTGGGCGCTGGTTTGGTAAATTCGGCAAAATCACAACAAGTTTCATCCTCCAAGGGGTCGCAATCGGAATTCCAGCCGGAGACAGATGGATATGCAATTCGCAGGATTAACAATTTATCTTCTGGTTTTAACCAGGCGGACCAGAACTCATTGATCTCGCCATCAAGGGATTGTTCGGCTAGGTTTGTTAACTCATCTTGAGTTAAAGATTGGTCTGACACCAGTGAGGGGGACCAATTAAGATGGATCTGATCGATGTGTTGGAAATAACCTGGTATATTCCCGTTTGGAGGAAGAGCCATTGACCAGGCTATTGTGCCGGAAAAATGGGAGTCAACCTCTGCCAGGATTCCTTCCCAACGGAGTTCGGAATCTGCAGGAACACCAGAGGGATTTCCATTAGCGAGTTTTCCTCCTGGAAGGGCAGGGGAAATCCATTCTCCTCCTAAAACAAGCATATTAATCCCTTGTTTTTCAGCCAGGTCAGCAAAATGAACTGCGAATTTTTGATATTGATCAAACCAACTGTTCCACCAGCTGAAATCAAGGGGCGCAGAATCCCACCAACTATCAGGGTTAACCGGGAAATGAGGTTGGGGATGCAGCCCAACCTGAAGGTCTTGCTGGAAAGCAAGCTCAGACATTTTGGAGAGGTCCAACCAGAGTGGGTCCTGACTGGGGTTGGGTTCGATTACTGGTGGAATTTGATGAGTAAAAGTCCAGGTAGGTGTTAACACAATCCAACTGGCGTTCATGCTAGAGATAGCAGGTATGGCCGAAGAGAAATGGACAGAACTCGCTGCTTTATTGCCTGGCATGAATTCAATCCCGGTGATGAAATTCTCTCCTCGGGGTTGAATCATTGGCAGAGGCGAGTTTATAGTTGGTAACTCTTCTTCCAGCCAGGCCCAATTTTCCACTGTATCTGCTATGTATTGTGATTCAGAGCTGGGACTAACTGAACGTCCTTTTGTCGATCCTCCCCTGGTGGCCTCGTCATCCGCAATGCCGCATTCTCCTTCCCTGCAGTACCTGTAAGTCAGGTCAGATATAATATCAAAAGGCGAGAACAGGATAAAAACCCAGTGGTTTGGGGCGAGTTCAATCATGGGCAGAGGTGTAGTCCATCCATAAGGGTTAAACTGGATGTAAATCTCTTCACCGGGAGGAGTGTTATCCGGCGTCCACAGATCAAAAGTGATTGAATTTTTACTGCCGGACGCCCAGGTGGTTACCTCATCCGTAAATTGTATCGGGTGATCTGGAACAATAAACCTCCTTAGAGAAAACTTGCCCTCTTCAGTATGTTCAGCGTTCCAGAATCCATCCCCTAGTGTGTATTTATAACGGATTTCCGCACCCACAGGGAGGGATAGAATGATGCCGTATCGATTATCTTCTGCGAAAATGAGTTTTGGCATTCTGTAGGGAGTTGTGTTCATTCCACCTGGCAGGTTTCCATAGGTATTACCCAATTGATATAAATTGCCAACCAGGTGAACGCTGTTTTCCGGGGTTCCGATCGGTACTGATACCAGAAAAGTCACATCAACAAAACCCCGAGGAATGATCGAAAGATTCGCTTCCGTATTTGCCTGGGAAGCAACTTCTGCTCCCTGCTGGATAACCTGGTAACCTCCGTCTGGGGCATATACTACAAGATTGTGTACTCCGGGAGGTAAACCTTGAAGCATATACGCCCCGGAGGCTGTTGTGAATGTTTGGAGTCCTCCACCGGTCACAAGCATACCGGGTACAGGTTCCCTGCTGTTTTCATCAACAATTACTCCGGAAATTCTTCCCGGTTCAGGCCAGTAATAGGTGGTATCAGACCATTTGCTCACTACGTCTCGGATTTCCAGAGGATTGTCTGCCTGTGCAATCCGGTATCGGACCTGTTTATCTGATTGGGTATGTTCAATTACTGCGTATTGGTTCTGCCGGGTAAAACGATATTTAATAATCGTATGCTGCGGCACAGTCAGGGTAGTTTTATATATCAAACCCTGGTCAAGATTAGCTTCTCCGACTGCGGGCTCCATGGGGTGAGCATCAGCGTTTACCCCTAATCCAGTTACTTCATCCAGCGTGCTTAGATAAATCACTTCTCCTTCAGGAGTGTTCAGCGGGATCTGGACATAAAAAGTGACTTCAACCATTATGATGGATGGCTCGCTCGAACCGGAATTTGGCAGAAAACTATCCAATGATATGCCACTACAGCTGCTGAGAACCACAGATATGAGTAATATCAGGCTGGGTACAATCCATTTTTTTTGATGAACGGACATTTCAGATCTCCGTTTTTATGATGTGAATGAGGATTTCAATATTCTGGATTTTTCGAATGGGTATATCAATTCGTTTTTCGGCGGACAGTTTGACAATAAATATTCCCTTTTGAACTGTAATGCCATCAATGTATTCCCAGGGGATTTCCTGCTTTGGGAGCGAGATTTTTTGTTTTGAGATGCTAACTTCTCCAAAGGGTATGATAGCACCCCTTTGAAAAGCCTGGAGGAGTTTGGGTCTCAACCGGTTATATACTTGTTTCTTGATCGTCTTTTTAAGACCTTCGCGGCCGTGGAGGCCTGGATGACTATGAAGGGGGGGATATCTGCGGGAATGAAGTATCAAGTAGTGCCTGGTTTTGTTGATAAACCGTAAAAAAGACTTGTTAACTGAATAACTGGTAATACCTTGAATATCTTCCCAGTTGAGCAATCTTTTCCGACTGGGAGGGTAATGTAAAAAAAGACCCCAGGAGTAAACTTCAATCCAGGTGTGGGCTTTTTTAAGCCTGCTTAATGTGTAGAAAAGCAGCGGGATAACCAGGAAAGCGCCAATCAGAAACCAGGTTCTACCCCAGGATGAGGCAGCTGCTGGCCCAAAACTGGAATAACCATACAATGTACGCCAGAGACCGTAACCTACAGGAGTCAACACAACCAATATCAGGGGGAAAAAAACCGTAAGTAGATCCCGCCATTGGATTTCCCGAAGATGATATCTTGAAATCGGAGTTCCTAAATCAGAACGTTTCGATTTGGCCACAAACTAACCCTTCAACATATTGGTTGGAAATTGATTGCCTAGATTATAGACCAGAATGGGTTAGTATGCACATGAAAAAGAAAGAGGTTGTCAAAATAGGCAGACCTTGTTAATGAGGGACCGGATCCTTCCAAAGGATCCGGTCCCTACTGGGTTAAATACAGAGAAGCTGTCTCAATTACATTGGGGACAGCCTCTCTCTTTTTTCTTCTTTTATGCAGGTACAAAGTACACGTCAGTAGGTTTGAGTTTGCTATTCCTGAGGAATTGAGGTTCTAACTCCATTCCGATCCAGTCCAGGTTTGCCTGTTCCGGGTCAACTCCCAGCAGTCTGCTGAGCAATAAAGTATCTACCCCTTCAAATTCAACCAGAATTAAGACATAAGGGGTCTCTTCCAAAAAAGATTCTGATCCGAAGTGGCAGACTGTAAAAGCGTGTACAGCGGCTTTTCTTTCGGTGATATCGATCCAATCTGTTTCATCACCGGTATACATATCATGACCCCGGGGTGTTGCGTAGGTGTAACCGGTTTCAGGATCCCGGTTGGCAAGGATTTTTTTATTTGTTAATCCTGCAAACCAGGGACTATCCTGGGCGTACGAGTGCAGGTACACGATACTGTAAGGTTGTTCAATCAGGATTGGAGCCATGTTTTTCAACCAGGCTAGAGCTTCTGGAGAAGTTTCCAGGGGAAACGGCAGATTGTGAACAATGGTTCCACCCAGTGATTCAAGCTGTTTTTTCGGTATTTTCGCCATGGTTTCTCCCTATTCCTTTTCCAGAATGCTGACTGTTACATAGGTTCCCGTCCCAGCATGGGAATGGATAGCACCTTTCCGGGCATCTTTCACCTGGAGGGTTTTATCTTCAAAATGTTGGTGGATGGAGCCCTGCAGCTGCCAGATCGCAAATACTGCTTGCATTAAGCCTGTTGCGCCGACGGGATGTCCGCAGGCGATCAATCCGCCGGAAGGATTTACGGGACAGATTGGTTCATCCGTCAGATCCAATCCATACTCAATATTTGGAAGGAATGCTTTCCCCGAAGCGGCAAATGGACCTCCCTCGCCATAGCGGCACAATCCAAGGTCCTCGTAGGTCTGGATTTCACTGGAAGTATAGGCATCGTGCAGCTCTATAAAATCCAATTCAGTCAATGGGACCTGGATACCAGCATGTTTGTAAGCCATATTCCCCGCTGTCCGCCCAGCTCTGAAGGAATGGATTCCCGGATAGCGGGTGCCGTGATCCCAAAGATCCTGATAATACTTCATCGTTTCCTGGGAGTCTTTTTCCTGCTGGGTTGCATAATTCTGAACAAAATTGTCAAAGTCAACATGTGGACGGTCTGACATCCGCATGGCATCAGTTCCCCTTCCTATCCCGGTTACTTTTACCAGGGGGCGGGGGATCTTGGCTCCCGCTTTTTCCAGTCTCTTTATTCCTTCTTCTGAGGCTAGAACCGTTGCCGCAGCTCCATCTGACATGACACAAATGTCCAACCTGGTCAACGGCCAAGCGACCATTATGGCATCGCGTACATCTTGAACGGTATAGCGATTCCTCTTTTGAGCATATGGATTATGGAATGCATTCAGATGGTTTTTTACGCTGACATGAGCCATTTGCTCTACGGTAGTGCCAAATTCTTTCATGTGGCGAGTGACCATCATGGCGTAATAACCGGAATAAAACCCTCCCACGGGGTAATCAAAAGAGACATCGGAGGCTAGTGCAATAAACTCGTTGCCTTTCCAGGTTTCAACATGGCTCATGGTTTCAAACCCATAAGCAACAACTACATCCATATGCCCGCTGGCGATGGATTTCCAGGCTTCCTGAAAACATAAGCCGCCGGTAGCTCCTCCCCCTTCTACCCGATGGCTGGGTTTTGGACACAATCCCAGGTAATCCTGGGCCATAATTGCGGCCATCAGCTGCCGGCTGAAGTGATCGGAAAAATAGGATGCAACAGAACCATCCACGTTGTTTGTGAAAGCCGGGAAACTTAATCCCAGATCATCAATGGCGTAATCATAAGCTTCCTTGATCACCGCCTGAAAGTTCTTGTCTGGACGGGTTTTGGCAAACTTGGATACCCCTCCAGATATTGCATAGACAGGTCTCATAGATCCACACTCCCTTAGTCTTGGTTGACGGGTAGAAAGTATTATTACACGAATAAAAATTATCGGCTGCTGCCATTAATCCTTATCCGAATTTTTAGCAATCTAATGAAAACCGATAACTGTGGAACCTGGCAGTTTAGGGAAAAACCTTGATAGCTTTCCCCATAATTTGCAGATAATAATTCAGGATGCTTCTACTAAATTTGTTTTTGCTAAGAAGTGCTGAAATGACCAAAAACCAATATATGACCAGCCATTAATTTATTGAATATTAATTTGTGTTCTTTTCCAAATCAGAATCTTTTCCCGGTCCTGATTTCAATTCTTTTTCCTCTGCAGGTAGGGAAGGGGTATTCCCAACCCAGGAGGATGCATTTATTAAATCCCTATTTCCTATACTCGGCAAGCTGTCTTTTGTCAGTTTCTTGATTTCATTCAGTTCCTCAAGCTCAGCTTCCCGCATTAAGCGTTGGGGTAGATGTTGTATTTCATTCACGCCCCGGCGAATATTCTGCCACCAGGGGGAGCGGATTGTAGAACTCATAAATTTTCCTAATTTATGACCCGCTTCGATCATCCCTTCTGGACCCAAAAACAGGATTCCAATTATGAGGACAAAAATAATTTCCAGGGGACCAATACCGAAAATATTCATACTGATTAATCTGTTTTATGAGATTGAATTTGCTGAATGGATTGTGTTATTTCGTGTTGGCGGTCCGCCAGGCTGCCCAGCACGCCGTTTACAAACCTGGGAGCGCTGTCAGAACCATATGTTTTTGCCAATTCTACTGCTTCGTTGATTGCCACCTTTAGCGGAATGTCGTCAGCCACAGCAAATTCCCAGAGGGCAATTCGGATGATATTTCGATCAATTATTGCTACCTGGTCTAACGGCCAATCAGGCGCGTGATCGGAGATAAATCTGTCCAATTCCTGACGGATTGGCCAAACTCCCAGAACAATTGATCGGAAAAATAAAATCAGGTCGTCATTTAATTCGGAATCAGCAGTACGTTCTATTAAAACCGTGCCAACGGGGTGATCGGTGACGTCTAATTCATACAAAGCTTGGAGGGCAACCCCGCGCGCTCTGGTTCGGTCCTTCATACTAATCAGGCCTCAAGGGCTTGATTGTTCTGATAATCAATATCCTCGATGTGTACATTTATCGATCCCACATCCATGCCAACCATTTTGGAAATGGCCTCGGAAACCTCGTCCTGGACTTTTTTGCTTGTTTGGCGGATCTCAACCTTGTCAGTAAGGATCAAGTGCAAATCCGCATAAACCTTACCGTCCTCTTCAACTGTGATTTCCACACCATCATCGCGATTACGGCTGAATAAGGTATTCACACTGCTGGGGATTTGGGCCAGGCGGCTGACCCCATCCACCTGAAGCGCGGTTAATTTGATAATTGTCGCCAGAACACCAGGGGCGATGGTTGTCTTTCCGGGGGGACGTTCAGTTGTTGCCATAATTACTCCCAAGTTGGTGACTTATTGCTTAAATATGAACTTTTCCTATTATAACCCATTGATGATTAAAACACAGACGGCCGTGAGAGTCACGGCCGTCTGAGGATTTTTCAATATTGACAGTAATGCTTTTATTTTGCTACAACCTCGCGGCCCCGATAGAAACCACAATGGGGACAAACGCGGTGCGGAAGGCGTTTTTCACCACAATTGCTGCACTGCACCAACTGCTTCGGTTTTAACGCATCATGCGCACGCCGGCGGTTCTTTCGACCTCGGGAAGTTCGTTGTTTTGGTAGAGGTGTCATATCATTAACTCCTGCTCTTATCTCGACACGAATAATCGTGAAAATTCCTTTTTTAGACAGCAGGTAGATTATACGGAGTGGCAGGCATTGTGTCAAGGTGATTGACAGGTGTTGTGTCAGCTGAATTTTGCCATTCAGAGCTTAAAGACTGGACCCGATTAGAGAATAACCGGGGCTAAGTGGGGTGGGGGAGGAAAAAGGTCTCCCAGCAGGGGAATTTCCTGTGAGCAGGAGTCGGGTAAAAACCCGGGAGGAGCACCATATCCGGCATTGGTGAACATCCACCAGCGCAGGGTTTGTTCCTCAACCCCCAGCGGCTGGAGAATAGTAAATGCTGCCCGGCAGAGCAGTTCCGCATATCGATCTGTATCTATTACTCCGGGATCAGGGCGTTGCGGAAGATCCCAGGCATACACGCCTGGTTTTCCCCGGGTATAGAGAAACCGAACCCGCTGTCCCGGGATCAGGTGTTTGCCGATTTCTTCCAACTGGGAAGCAGCCCGGGCTGCAGGGGAGAGCACTTTGTATTCCCCCAGTGTTCTACTTAGTTTCTGGGATATCAGCAGCTCCACCAGGGAAACCTTTTGCTCCCTCAAAGCTGCCAGCCTGGTTTGCAGCAAGGCGTGAATTCGCGGCAATTGTTCCACCAGCTTTCCGGCATCCGGGGCATCTGCGAGCAGGTTGAGCATTTCCAGCTGGATATTTTTTACCCAACGTGAGGTATCATCACGCCTCACCTCAATCCCCCGCACCTTCCAGGTGCCGTTTTGGAACAGACCGAAATAACGGTTAGCCACAGGCACCCGGGGGTCTGGACGTGAACTTAAAAAAGCAATCCATCGGTAAATGCCATCCAGACTGATCGGCAGACCGGTACGGTCCAGAATCTCTTCCAGCAAGGGTTGAAAATCAGCTACTTTGGAAGCCCCTTCTTTTTGAACCCAGAGACCGTCCACATACATGTGGAGGACCTGATACCCCAAATCCTCAGCAGCTTCTTTGGCTCGCAGCAGTGCCTCCCGGCCATAGGCTGTAACTGCTTCATGGGCTTCGATTCGTCCAAACCGGGCGTTTTTATATCCCAGGTATCCAAAGCAGGTCACCAGCAGCCATTTGTGGGCTGACGATTGGGCTTTGTAAGGTAGATATCGGGTGTCTTTCGGGTTCATGCCGGCCAATGCCTGTTTGAGCTTAATCCTTTTTTCGAGCAGCGGCTGCAGTGTGTCAGGAACCAGCCCGCGGTGGTCCTGATCAATAATCATTTCCAGTTCGGGCACAAAAGTGCCGTTAGTGCTGCCTTTTCCTACGGTTTCCGGGGAGATATTAAAGTGTTCCATGATGCTGGGATACATGGAGATGAAGTCAATTTCTGCTACCTGGGAATGGAGACCGATTGTCGGCTGGTAAACCAGGCCTCCTCGGTCAGCCTGGAGCAGACTGTATGCTGTCTTAAAACGTTCCGCCTGCTGTTTGTGCCAGGGAACCAGAACCCCCTGGCGCAGGGCAGTCAGGATCTGCATTGAGGAAATCCCGGTGCCAGGAGAGACTCGGGCTGCGGTTTGAATCCGCAGGCTGGTAACCCGGGCCATTTCAAACACTCCTTCCAGCCCATAATCGTGATACATAACGGTATTTTCTGTGGAAATATGGATCCGGCCAAACAGGCGCGCCTGAGGACCGCGGTAGATCACCCCGCCGTAGGAATGATAGAAGCGCTCTTCCCGGCGTTCGACGCCGCGACCTTGCTCCCGGCTCAAGGGAAGTGTGATCTGGTGTTTTTCCATCAGCTGGTGAAGTTTTGTGATCAGCCAGTTATCTCCCCATACGGTAAGCAGCAGATCGGGATCGTAGCGGCGGAGCAGGGCCCGGAGTTTGATCAGCAGCCCCCGTTCTTCCTTGAAGGGGAAGCGGTAGTGTTTTCCTCCCAGATGGACTTTGAGTTCGACAGGTTCCCTGTGATCCGGATTACAGTCGGGAGCCAGAACCATCACCAGCAGAGGAACCGGGGGAGTATCAATTGTCCAGGGCGAGTCGAGGGTTTCCAGTGCCTCTATCTCCCCCTCATCAGTGGTCAGCACCCGGCAGCGCGCCAGGGGGAAAACATGGGTTTGGGCTGCGTAACGGAGCGCAAGCGGGATGTCGGCATTGTAATACGTTAAATCCGGGAAATTTGTTTTCAGGTGATGAAAGAGCTGCTCCTGCGCACTGGGTGACTCGGTCAGCACTTCCAGAACGGGGAGAGGTTGTTCCTTAAACAAGTCCTGCTGCTCAACGCGCGACAACTGGATGGAAAGCGGCAAAGATTTTAGATGGCGCCACAAAGCCCGCAGGCTGCCGTTATCGCCGTGAACGTAGAAAGCGGTAGGGAAAGCCTGGTGCAGCCGGTGGCGTCTGATGCCGTCCTCATCCAGCAGCCAGAGGATTACTCCCTGGGTGGGATCCGGGTAAATGTCCAGCAGCCAGCCGTGGAATTCATTGCTGGATGACATGACGAATCTCTGCGACCTCCCGCCTTAAGCGGATGATTTCTTTGTGTTCTTCCAGCAGCATGGACAGCAGGAAGGTTTCAAACGGCAGCGCGTGGGATGCGTACGAAGCGGCGGAGAGGTGTTTTCGAGCTGAAGCAAACAGGTCATCCAGCACACGCTGGTCGCTGCTCCGCAGGGCACGGCGGAAGCGGGCGAAGGCGGCGCGTTCCTTGAGAAAGGTTTGAGTAATTGAGGATACAGTTCGTCCCATAGGATCTCCTGTCAAAGCAGTGAAAGTTGAACGGCGGGATGATGAGGTTCGAAAACCCAAACCCGGTCAGCGGTTTCCCTGATGCGAGCCAGGAAAGGCTCTTCCGCGGGTTGAGGGTGAAGTATCAGTAAAACCGGGCTGTGCCGGGCATTTTTTTGCAGATGATACAGACTGGTTTCCAGCAGTCTGAGGCGTTCAAGAAGCGATGCGTTCTCGTCCTGGAAGGTGGTGAGCAGATTCAGAACCAGTGTTGGAATTCCGCCGGGAGCGGGCTGTTCCAGCAGAGTTGCCATCTGATAACAGGTAAAAGCCCGTGCGACCCGGATGCGCTCCAGCGCTGTGTAGAGCAGGAGGTCTTTTCGCCTGAGTTCCCGGTTTAAACTCAGGACATCAAGGCGGTTGCCTCCATCCAGCACACGTACCGGACCGGTTTGGGCCAGTTCTGCAATAAAGGTGATGGCCGCTTTCCGCTGGAAAGAAGAAGGAGCGACCAGCAGCTGCAGAGTAGGGGAATGGGGTACGGGGATAAGTTCCATACTCCAACCTTATCAGGTTGGAGGGGATAGAGCTATCGCCGTTTGGCTGAAATCAGGGATGAAAAAAGGGCTACCCCGAAGGAGGAGGGCAAATCAGGCTGCCCACTGCGAAAAATCCCAATCGGACAGGATTTTGCGGAGTTCAAGTTTGCTGCGCAGCCCGAACTTGCGTTTGGCATTGCGCAGGTGGGTTTTGACAGTGGCCGGGGAGATGATCAGCTGGTCTGCTATTTCTTTGTTGGTGTAGCTTAAGCAGGCCAGAGCAGTGATTTCTTTTTCACGAGGGGTGAGAGATTGCCAGGTTTTTAGATTTCTCGTCGCTTCCTGGCGGTGATGCAGAGCAAAACTTAACATCTTTTTGCCTACTTCATTCAGGGACTGTTTTTCCTCCTCAGCCAGGCGGGTCAGGGCCAGGCTCAGCGGCTGGTCCAATTTGACAAACTGGGCTGGGGAAATAAGATATTTGAGAGAATTTACAACACGGGTTGGGAACATAGCTGCCGGCAGCGCCTAAATAGAACGTTTGTTCTATATTATACACAAGGACCCTTGTCCTGACAAGGGGGTATTCAGTAAGTAGTAAATAGTAAGCAGTTTTTGTCATTGCGAGAAAGCCGAAGGTTTTTGTGGCAATCTCCTGATAAGAAACTGAGCCTTTCGATACGTACTCGCAAGCCTGTCCGGGAATAAATATCCGGGTATTCAAAAAGGGGCTGCTTCAGGAAGCAGCCCCTCAGAGGAGTTTTAATCAGACGCAAGAAAAAGGGTCAAGGAAGGAGAATAAGCAAAGATTCTGCCTCTTGCTCAATTCTTTCTAAATCCCAAAGCATGGGATGGTATTGAATCGTTCGCCACAAGTCTGCCATATCAATATAGTGGGGGTGATAGGCATGTCCCGACTGCCCGGTGGTATGAATTGTGAGCGAGTTTGATAAATCGCTGAGATCAACAATCATCCGCATTGACGGCAGCCAATCAACCAGGTAGGGAATAGCCGGATCCCAGCCAGTTGCGTTGATAATATCGTTTCCACCAGATGCTGGATACGGGCCCCTGTTGAAGGCAGTATTGATGAAAGGGAAGCTGTCCATTACCTGATTGTAAAAAGTGATCGTATGAAGGTCGCCCCATTTCCAGGAGGCCGGATCATTCCCTTGTTCTTTTGTAATTTCCCGGTAGGATTCTTCAAATGTCAGGCGGAAGATGTCTTCCATGTTTTCTATATTGCTGGTGGTTTGATTGTCCCAGAGGGAATTTTCCGGCATGTTGACCAATAAGCGGAAGATTTCCTTTGCGCTGGATGCCACGCCAATGTGATGATAATCCGGCAGGTCATCCTGGACTGTATTGTTTACCAGATTCTGCCAGAAAACCATATATAGCGCTGCTGGCGCAGAGTCCAGATCTGCTTGATAGTCCCAATCTCCTAAAAGTTCCTGCGCATCAGTTAACTCCGAAGCGGAAAATTGTATTTCCAGCAGGATTGGCACCAGGACTTTTGCCAGTAGATCATGATTGTCTCCCTGCATTTGTTTGATATAAGCTTGAGTTATTGGATCAGGCGCCGCCTCTATTAGGTCAACAATTCGCTGTGCCCGGAAGCCGCGATTCCATTCTTCCGTGATCAAGTAGGGATAATCTGATCCCACGACAGCATTATTGGCTGTGACGATATATCCTTCTGAGGGATTAAAAGTGTAAGGCAGTTCCTCAAAAGGAATATATCCCTGCCACTCATATTCTCCAGTCCAACCCGGGACCGGCAGCATGCCGTCGTGTCCTTCAGCCCGGATGGGGATCCAACCCGGCATTTGATAGGCGATATTTCCCTCTATATCCGCATAGAGCAGGTTTTGAGACGGTACGCTAAAATCTGCTGCTGCCTCCCGGAACTCCTGCCAGTTTTGGGCCAGGTTGAAGTCCCATATGGCACATAAAATACAGCTCGGTTCCAGGGCAGTCCAGCGTAATGCCAGAGCATAATTCTCAGGAACCGCAAGTGTTGTATTTTCAGCAAAGTCATCCAAACCATAGACAGACCCGATAATTGGACCATGCTGGGTAAGATAAACCAAATGTTCGATTGGGTCCTTCCCAGCAACTTGAATTGTTTCGGTAATGATTTCCATGTCCACCCATTCCCCTTGAATTTCATACTGGGTGGGATCCTCAGGATTGATCTTTTCAATGTAGAGGTCCATCACATCAGGATCGACATTGGTCATCCCCCAGGCGATCCGGTCATTATGGCCGATGATTATTCCCGGAACTCCTGCAAACGAGAATCCAACTACATCCAACTGGCACTCAATAGTTTTTTCCAGGCAGTGCAAGCCAACTTCATACCAGATCGAGGGCATCTGGGACCTCAGGTGCGGGTCATTGGCCAGATAGGGTTTTCCGGTATCGGTGAGGTCACCGCTGATTGCCCAGCTGTTAGAACCGATTGATTCGAAACCACCTCCGGTGATTTGATCCAGGTCTTCAATCCTGGATTGGATAGACTGTAAAAGAGGAGTGATTGCTGATAAGGGATTGACCCTAATGGGTTGATTTTGGGTGGTTTTGGGATCAAGTGATCGATCAGCTGAAGATTTAGTTAAGGGAAAATTGGGAACGATCAAGGGGTGGTCCGGGGGATAGAGCGGATAGATAAACTCCAGCTGCTCTGCCGGTATATCCTTTAACAGTTTAGCCCGGTCAATTTCTGTTCCCAGGTTTCCCCGCAGATCCCAGGCCAATGCCTTTCCCCAGGTAAGACTGTTCAAGGGTGTCCAGGGTTTTGGCTCATAACTAGAATTAAGAATTGGCAGGAAGGCATACTCAAGACTGAGCTCTTTTCCAGAGTAATCTTGAATGTAGGCATTCACTCCTTCAGAGTAAGATTCGAGGATAATTAGTTCAGCGGGACCAAGTAAGGCGAGTTCCTGTTTTGTAACTCTTTCCCATCCCAGGGTTCGAAGAAATTTATCTGACTCCACCATCGGTTTCCCTACCAACTCAGACAACCTTCCTGCGCCTTGATGACGCCAGAAGTCCATCTGCCAGAATCTGTCCTGGGCATGAACATATCCCTGGGCAAAGAATAAATCATGATGGGTTTCTGCATAGATATGGGGAACGCCGAATGAATCCCGGTAGATTTCCACCTTGCCATCCAGTCCTGTGGTCTGAATTTCTCCTTCAACCAGGGGAAAGGACTTTTTTGCTGTACTCCGGACCCAAGGAGGAGAGAATATCGCCAATACTGCTGCTAAAAGCAAAAGGACAAGCACTATGCCAAGGATTATTCGACCTATTTTTTTCACCATCAGATACCTCCATTTGCCCCTTTTAATAGAACTGACGGGTCGCGAAAAGACTCCCTTTTATTTCATTAACTGAAATTTACAACACCAGCCAATTATGTTTGGTTATGAATTTCTTTTTTCCCCTAGGGTCGTCCGCAGATACGATTCAATAAATGGATCCAGATCGCCATCCAGAATGGCTTCGGTATTACCGGCCTCGAAGTTTGTTCTGTGATCTTTCACCATCTGGTAGGGGTGCAGGACGTAAGACCGGATCTGGCTTCCCCATTCAGCCTTTTGGTATTCTCCCCTGAGTTCTTCAATCTTCTCTTTCTGGATGCGCAGTTTTAATTCTGCCAGGCGTGCTATTAATACCCGCATCGCCATCTCGCGGTTTTGAGTCTGGGAACGTTCATTCTGACAGCTGGCGACTATTCCTGTTGGGATGTGAGTGATACGCACTGCTGTGTCGTTTTTCTGGACACTCTGTCCCCCTGCGCCGCCAGAACGGAAAGTGTCGATTCGCAGATCGTTGGGATTGATCTTAATGCTGCTGTCATCCTCAACCTGGGGCAGGATTTCCACTAAAACGAATGAAGTATGTCTTCTATTGGATGAATCAAAGGGAGAGATTCTCACTAATCGGTGTACGCCCTTTTCAGATCTGAGATAACCGAAGGCATATAAACCACTGATGGAGATCGTTGTGCTTTTTATTCCTGCTTCTTCACCGGGTGTTAAGTCAATTGTTTCTGTTTCAAATCCCCGTTTTTCTGCCCAGCGGAGGTACATCCGCTGCACCATCTCAGCCCAGTCCTGGGCATCATTCCCGCCAGCGCCGGCATGGATGGCCAGCAGAGCATCTCCCCGGTCATATTCACCGGAAAGCATGGCATTAAACTCCCTTTTTTCGATTTCTGCCTGGATGGTCTCGACTTCAGCCTTCAATTCTTCCTGGAGGTTTTCATCCTCCAAGACAGCTAATTCCAAAGTATCCTTTAGCTGCTGCTCCAGGGCTGTCCAACCCTTAATTTCTTCTTCCAGGGCAGAAAGGGTTTTCATTACCTTCCTGGCTCTGTTCTGGTTGTCCCATAGATCTGCTGCTTGTGATTCCTCCCTCAGCTTTTCCAGTTTTTCTTCTTTTTCAGCTACGTCAAAGACGCTCCAGCAGGTTTTGGAATTTTTTCTGACTCTCTTTGAGAATTGTATATAAGGATTCCATGAATTTTCTCCAAAAAACTTAATAACTACTGGGCCTATTAGATAAGGTTCTTTCTTCTGATCCAGTTTTTATAACCCAATAATAACCGTTTTTACCTTGCCTCGATATCCCGGGAATTTAATTTTCCTTTACCCAACTGTGGTAGAGAGTAATCCCGACTGATAGAGCTAAGTTCAGTGAATCGACCGCACTATGCTGGGGAATACGGGTACTGGTTCCAAACTGAAGGTATTCATCTCCCAGTCCGCTGGCTTCTTCCCCGAATACCAACGAGTAAGGCGGCTGGAATTCAACTTCTGGGAGAGCTATTTTACCATTGGTCATTAATGGATAAAGTGCATGATCTGAGTATGAACCCCAGTAATCGGTAAACTCCCGAAAGGATTTTATCCTGAGTTGGAAGATTGATCCCATGGAAGCCCGGATGACTTTCGGATCAAACGGATCAGCAGCTGGTTCCACCAAGGCTAGATTATATTTTCCATAACCCAGCATTGTCCGCATGATGGTCCCTAAATTTCCCATACTCGATGGGTGAACCAGAACTAAATGATTCTCTGCTGGATCAAGATCCGTGTTGAATTTCTGGAATACACCAATTGCATAAGTATTCCCCCGGGAGGCAAGTTTATTTACCAGATTATCGTTTTCTATGATTTCAATCTGTTGTTCCCGGCATAAATTACGGATCTTTGTTATACCCTGATTTTCCAAACCTTTGGAATGCAGCAATACAGCCAGAACAGATTCCGGACGGTAGTCCAAGAGCTCCAGGGTGGGATAGACTCCGAAACTATAGGAATGGTCAAAGTCTTTTTGATACCGTTTTAATTTCAAATTCAGAGACATGTTACCCTTGGTCTAACAGTCCGTTGATGAATCCTTCCGGATTGAATGTCATCAGATCTTCCGGCTTTTCGCCCAACCCGGCAAAAAGTACTGGAAGTCCGAGTTTTTCCTGGATGGCAAATACCATTCCGCCTTTCGCTGAGGAATCCAATTTAGCCAGGATAATGCCATCCAAAGGGATGGCTTCTTTAAATGCTTGAGCCTGGTGAAGAGCGTTTTGACCTGTTGTTGCATCCATAACCAACCAGGTTGCATGCGGTGCTCCTGCCAGTGCCTTGCCAGCGACGCGGTGGATCTTTTTCAATTCTTCCATCAGGTTGTACCTGGTGTGCAGCCGCCCCGCGGTATCAATCAGGAGGATATCTTTATTCCGCGAGATGGCAGCCTGAATGCCATCATATACCACAGCTCCCGGATCGCCGCCTTTTTGCCCGGCGATAACGGGTATATCCAATCGCTCTCCCCAAACCTGGATTTGTTCTATAGCAGCAGCTCGGTAGGTATCCGCCGCGGCGAACAGCACATTAAATCCCTCTGCCTGGAATTTTATACCAAGTTTTGCCAGGGTAGTGGTTTTCCCAGATCCATTAACACCGACAATCAGGATCACGGATGGTTTCTGGTTCCAGGCCAGTTCCGGCGGGGATATCAGTCGGGATTGTAGTTCTTGTTCAACTGCCTGCCTTAATTCCTCAGTTCGGATCAAACCCAGTTGTTCAACCCGGGATCGGACTTTGTCCAGCAGCTCAAGGCTGGTTTTCACGCCAATATCTGCTTGAATGAAAAGTGATTCCAGTTCTGCCCAGGTATCCTCGGAGATCTCGCTTGCTCCAAAAAACGCTGCGATTTTCCCGAAGGTTGATTTCCTGGTCTGAGAGAGACCATTTTTCCACTTACCAAGGGTGTTTTCCATCGCCTGCATTATAACACGCACGTTTTTTGGAGTTGTGTTTCAAACAGGACTGGCGGGCAGCTGCAATTTAACTGCTTGCCAAAGAATTTAGCGAAAGTTTTAGATTAGAGATCTGAAAAATGGGCAAAATGCAGTAAGGTATAATGGCACCAGAGAGGGGTTTATCAGTTGAGCGACATTCGAGGAGCTTTTGCAGGAAGAAGGATCTGACCAAATGATAAAAGTACAGGTGTTGTTTTTTGCTACTATCCGAGCAATAATTGGTCTCAAGGAAATGGAGATTGAGCTTGCCGCCGGATCTACTGTCCGGGATCTTAAACAAAAGATTTCTGAGATGTACCCTCATGCCGGCCCGGCAATGGAATCAATGCTCACAGCTGTTAATCGGATATTTTCAGATGATGATACTTCTTTGTCAGACCAGGCAGAGATTGCGTTTTTCCCCCACATAAGCGGTGGTTGATAAATCAGTTCACAGCTGATGGGTCTACAAATTACTACCTAGCTGTTTAACAATAGAACATTTGAACAATGAAGATTCAGGAGAAAATGAAATATGGTCACCTGCCGGGATTGCCGCCAGCCATATCCTCAAGATTCCCTGCCGCATCTCTGTCCAAATTGTGGTGGGTTGTTCGGATTTTCTGAGGGGATAACCTATTCCCCTGAAAAAGTTGAACCCGGACTGCCCGGTATCTGGCGCCATCGGCATAGTTTTTCTCTACCGGCAGGGGCGCCGCTGATCACCCTCGGAGAGGGAGATACACCGCTGATATGGAGCCATGTTTTTGGGAAGAAGGTTGGTTTTAAGCTCGAAAGTATAAATCCGACCGGTTCATTTAAAGACCGTAGTACTGCTGTTCTGGTGAGCTGGCTGGTTGCTGCCGGAGTGAAAGAAGCGGTAGAGGATTCATCCGGCAATGCAGGCGCATCATTTGCTGCCTATGCTGCCCGATCAGGGATTTTGGCCAGGATCTTTATTCCCGCATATGCATCTGGACCTAAACGATCCCAAATTGAAAATTACGGAGCTGAGGTAATTGCAGTTTCTGGTTCCAGGTCAAAAGCTGCTGAGGCGGTTCTTCAGGAGGTTGAAAGAGGGGCTATCTATGCCAGTCATGCATTTTTACCCCAGGGAACAGCAGGAATAGCCACAATAGCTTATGAGCTGGTACAGCAGATGGATGAAATACCAGGCACAATCCTTCTTCCTGTGGGACATGGCAGTCTGCTTCTGGGTGTAGCTTTGGGTTTCCAGGCATTAAGGCAAAACGGTTTATTGCCGCAGGTTCCAAAGATAATCGGTATTCAAGCTGCAGAATGCGCCCCGTTGTTTAACGCCCACAAGAACCATTATCAAGAGCCGGCATCAACAGTTGAAGGAAAAACCAGCGCAGAGGGAGTCCGGATTTCAACTCCCTATCATGGAAAATATGTGCTGCAAGCTGTAAAAGAAAGCGGAGGAAGTTTTGTCGCGGTTGATGAACAAGAGATAGCTGCTGGGCAGCAGCAACTTGCAGAACTTGGCATTCATGTTGAGCTGACATCCGCGTTGGTTTGGAACGCTTTGGAGCAAATTCATCAAGAATGCCCAGAGCCAATTGTCTGCATATTAACCGGGCATGGATTAAAGGATGTTTGAACCGTTGCCTATCTCAAGGCATTGGGTATAATAAAACACTGTCTAGTACGATTATGTCGGGATGTTGGAACTGATGGACCGCGAGGTTCTTGGAAGAGGGAGTTCGCTGACCCTGAGTTCCGGGAGTTTATCATGAGTAAGCCTCAGGGCTGGGAGACGATAGAATCTCCCCCTCAATTTAATCAGAGAGTAGGACTGGGTTTTAAGAATCTTGCCCTTCTCACCCGGGCATTAACCCATCGATCTTACATAAATGAAAATCCAGACGCAATTGAGGATAATGAACGTTTAGAATTCCTCGGTGATGCGGTGCTGGATTTTATTGTTGGAGCCTGGCTTTATCACCATTACCCGGAAATGGCTGAAGGTGATCTGACCCTGATCAGAACAGCTATGGTCCGCACTGAACAGCTGGCGGAGTTTGCCCGGATGATTAAACTGGGTGAGGCGATGCGGCTGGGACAGGGAGAAATTGCTTCAGGAGGAAGGACCAGAAATGCTTTATTATGTGCTGGTTTTGAGGCGTTGATAGGAAGTTATTATCTGGATCAGGGGATCAAAGCAGTGGAAATATTTTTTGAGCCTTATCTGGTACAGGCATTGGATGAGGCCCTGGTTGATGGTCATCCTCATGACCCAAAAAGTCTGCTGCAGGAATGGACTCAGGCCAGAGGATTAAACCCACCATTATATGAAATAATTAATGAGATCGGGCCTGATCATGAAAAGGTATTTGAAGTGAAAGTCAGCGTAGAAGGAGATGTTTCCGGGCTTGGAAAAGGCAATAGTAAAAGGGAAGCATCAAAAATTGCGGCAAAAGAAGCCCTGGATCAATTATCACAGAACACCCATAACCAGGTTGAGGAAAACTGAGGATTCATGCGGCTAAAATCCATTGAACTTAATGGTTTTAAAACATTTGCAACCAAAACGAATTTTGAATTCGCTAGTGAAATCACGGTTATCGTTGGACCCAACGGATCCGGCAAGTCAAATATAGCCGATGCGGTGCGATGGGTACTTGGTGAACAATCCTACAAACTGCTGCGAGGAAAAAAGACCCTGGACATGATTTATTCCGGTTCTGAACAGCGTCCACGTGCCGGGATGGCAGCTGTTACCATTGTGTTCGACAACAGCGAGGGTTGGCTTCCCATCGATTTTTCGGAAGTTTCGATCACGAGGCGTGCTTTTCGGGACGGAAAAAATGAATATCTGATTAATGGGCAGCAGGTTCGGCTCCGTGACGTGTATGAACTTTTAGGTCAATCGGGTTTAGCTGATAGAACCTATACTATCATTGGGCAGGGGTTGGTAGATGCCGCACTATCCTTAAAGGCGGAAGAACGACGCATGCTCTTTGAGGAAGCCGCAGGTATTGGGCTTTACAGATCAAGAAAAGCAGATGCGGAAAGAAGGTTAGAAAAAACCAACCGCAATTTGGATCGGGTAGATGATATTCTCTCAGAACTAAAACCCCGCCTAAAAAGCCTCCAACGGCAGGCAGTAAGGGCAGAGCAGTATGATCAGGTAAAAGCAGACTTAAGAGAACTTCTGCGGGAGTGGTATGGTTATTACTGGGCAAGAGTCCAAATGGATCTGCAAAAAGCCAAAAAGGTGGAAGAGGAGCAGCGCCTCAGTTTAGATAAAGCCCGAACCACGCAGGCAGTTTATGACCGCGAGTTATCTGAGAATCAAATCAGGGTCCAATCCCAGCGTTCAAGGCTGAATTCCTGGCATAGGGAATTAGCTGAACATCATAATGAAAAAGAAAAAATCAGCCGGAATCGGGCTGTAGCTGAGGAAAGAATCCGATCCCTTGAAAAAAGATCCCAGGATCTGGAAACCGAGAAGGTACGGCTGGATGAACAGGTAGAGATAACTCAGGAACGGTTTGAGCAATCCCAGCAAGAAGCGGTTGCAGATAAAACTCGATTTCAGGAATCGCAACTGAATGTGGAACGAGCGAGGGAGGAACTGGAAAGTAAACGGGAGCTGATGACAACTCTCGGGCTTGAATCCTCCACTGCGAGAGAGGAACTTTCAAAATCCTCAGATCAGCAAATTCGGCTGACGTCCCGGTTGGCTGACCGCCAGGATCAGAAACAAAGAAATCAAACTAGACTAAAGTCCGCGAAAGATCAAATCAAGCTCGCTGAAGAGCAATTCCAGAAAATTCAGAAGGGGTATCAAGAAGTTAAGGGGCAGCTTGACCAGGCAGCTGCTGAAAGGGATGCAATAGATAAGGGATTTATCAGCGTTCAGAAAGAGAAGGCTGCCGGGGAAAAATACCGCCAGGAATTGAAAGACAAGTTGTCTTCAGCCCAGACCGAGAGCAGCCGGCTGTCCGCTGAATTGAATGTTCTCCAGCAAGCGGAACAAAAATTGGCAGGGTATGCAAATGGCGCGAGATTGCTGCTCACTCAATCCCGGTCCGGCAGACTTTCCGGGGCACTTGGTACGTTGAGCAATTTCCTGGAGGTACCGGAGGAATATGAAAGACCGATTGCCGCTGCCTTGGGGGATTACCTCGATGCAGTAATTTTGGAGAGAGAAACGGATTCCAACCAGGCATTGGAACTGCTGCTGAATGAGACCACCAAAGGTGTGCTGCTGCCATTAAATCGGTTAATTACCCTCGATCGCCCAAAATTGGATAAAAATATCCCCGGATTAATTGGGATAGCAGCTGATCTTGTAACAATACCCCCAAAATTCCGACCGGTGGTTGATTTGCTATTAGGGCGTGTTTTTGTGATGAAGGACAAGAAGGATTTAAGCAGGGTTCTGCGGGATCAGCCTCTGGGAACGAAGGCAGTAACACTCCGGGGTGAAGTATTTCACACCACCGGTGAAATTATTGCTGGAAATGAGGGAACACCCAGCACCCTTAGTCGATCCCGCCAGCGGAAAACCTGGGAAGAGAAAATAGCCTCCTTATCCAAGCAAATATCCAAGCTAGAGGAACAGATCCAGCAAGTGGATCAAAAATTGGTGGGTTTTGAGGAAAAAGAAGAGGAATTACAGGGGGTTCTGTCTAGGGCGAAGCAGGATGAAAACCTGATTGAGGATAATTTTAGTCAGATTTCCCTGGATCGAAATTCTGCGGAACGGAAAGTTGAATGGGAAACCGCCCAGCACCAAGCAATTGTTGATGAAGGGTCTGAAAGAGAAAATGAGATCAACCGGATCACCATTGAACTTGAGAATATCCAAACCGGTATAATCCAGGCGCAGGAAATAGTATCGAAAACATCTGCAGCCATTCGAGCGATTTCAGTGGATGAGGAAAGAGAACAACTGGCATATTGGGAAACACAAACAGCTGTCGCAGAACGGGCATTAAGCGATGTTGAAGAACGGCTTGGAGAACGAGAAAACACCTGGCAGGAAGCGATAAATAGAGTCCAGCAAAACAGTGAACTTGGTAGCCAGTATCAGTCGCAAGCTGCAGATTTGAGTGAGGAAACAAAAATCCTGGAAAAGCAGGAAAATACACTTCAGCTTGAAATATCTGAATTACGTAAATTGATCGATACTACTGAAACAGAGCTTACTGAAGATGAAACGGAACAGCGGGAACTACAGAAAAAAGAAGCAAAAGCGCGGCGAATCCTTAACCAGGAAGAACGGGCTTATGCGCAGGCAGATATCAACCTGACCCGGAATAGGGAAAAACTAGAATCGATTCAGGAACGAATAAAAGAGGATATCGGCCTGGTGGAATTGGAATTTAACAAGGATATCTCCGGTCCGACTCCCTTACCGCTGGAAGGGTATGTTGAGAAACTTCCAACCGTAAAAGAAATATCCACTGATTTAGGGGGTACTATCAGAGAACAACGAGCACAGTTGAGGAGATTAGGCGCGATAAATCCTGAAGCCCAGCATGAATACCGCGAAGTTAATGAAAGACATGAATTTTTAACTGAGCAGCTGTCAGATCTCAGAAAAGCGGAAGCAGACCTCAAGGAAGTCATTGCTGAACTGGATGTAATAATGGAGAGGGAATTCAGGAAGACCTTTAATGCAGTTGCAGGTGAATTCAGAGAGATCTTTACCCAGTTATTCGGGGGAGGGAAGGGGCAGCTGGTCCTCACTGAACAGGATGATTTATCCGGATCCGGGGTTGATATCCAGGTCAGGCTTCCTGGTCGAAGGACCCAGGGTTTATCCCTTCTGTCAGGAGGAGAGCGGAGTTTAATTGCAGCGGCATTGATCTTTGCCCTTTTGAAAATTTCACCGACACCGTTCTGTGTCCTGGATGAAGTAGACGCCATGCTGGATGAGTCTAATGTTGCCCGGTACAGGAAAATTCTCCGGGAATTGAGCTCAGATACCCAGTTTATTGTTATCACTCATAATCGGAATACTGTCCAGGTAGCTGATGTGATTTATGGCATCATCATGTCGGACGATTCCTCCAGCCAGGTCTTGAGTTTAAAACTGGATGAGGTTGATGAGGTGATCGACTCCTGATGGTTTTTTTAAACTTTGCTTATTCTGGATTTGTTCTTAATTATTCCAGTTTCTAAATAGTAAAATTGAATCCGGGACTGGTGACTGATTGTGACCATAATCTGTCCTCTAGTGAGTGCCGGTGCTCAGTTTTGATCCAAACCGGGAATTATTTATCTTCAATGTTCAGGACAGCAGCGAGTTTGGCGTCTGAAAAGGAGATGAACACTTTCAACTTGGGTTTATAATAATATTGATGGTTTTATCAATTCAAGATATTATCCGAAGATATCAGGCCTTCCTGTTTTTCCTGGAGGAAACTCATGGCCCAAACAATTTCAGATCAGCTTGATCAAGTACTAAATAATTTTGAGAGGAATGTTCCCCATGTGGAGGCCACCGCTATAGTAAGCACTGATGGTTTGGTGATCGCTTCCAGGTTGCCAGACCGGGTTGAAGAAGACCGGGTCGGTGCCATGGGTGCCGCAATTCTTTCCATCAGCACCCGCAGCGGGGAAGAGCTGGACAGGGGGCAAATGCTCAGGGTGTTAATTGAAGGAACGAACGGATATTTGTTAATTCGCAGCATTGGAGAGTTTGCTATCCTGGTCGCCCTGGTTGATAAAAAGGTCCGCCTGGGTATGCTGTTTTACGAATGTAAACGATGTATAGCCCAGTTGAATGAAATTTTATAACCTTGAACTAACAATGAGGCCTAAGATTCAGGGAGGGAAGCATGGATGACATTAAAGCCACAATAATTAACCGTGATCTTAATCCATACCACTCATTTTTGTCATCTTTTTTTGCCGGTTTGGCAGAACTGGGTATGATAAATCAGGGATCCATTAATATAGTCTCAAGGAGAGCCGCAGAATATTTATACTCTTATTTGGATGCGAAAGATATCCTCCCGGACATTGACGCAGTTCCGGGTGATTCGACCGCAGAAGTGGTTAGGAATTTAATTTTATATATCAATAAGATCCTTAGCCTGATGGGGGGGTATGAACTTCAGGAAGTTGAGGAAGGTCAGGTTGTTTTATTGGTAGCGGCAGATAAATGCCGGATTTGTCCCAAAGGTGTCGGCGGTGCGGATATAAAAGGTACCTTGTGTCCGATACCAAGTTTTCTGGAAAGCCTGGTGAATAAAATTGCTGGAACAGAATTCATCGATTTAATAACAGCCGGTATAGAAAAAGAAGGTACAACCTGTAAGGCATATTTTCAAGTTAAATCCTGAAATCACGATTTCTAAAAAACACGGGGCATTTTCAAGGATAAGTTACCGGGAGTTTTGACGAGGGTGACAGGGCTGCAGAGAGGAACCTGGTTGGTGAGGAAAACCTGGAAGAACGCTGGATAGGTTTATTATACAGAGGAACCGTAGGCACCAGCAGATGATGCCTGGCACCTTTCTCCTCTGGCAGGAGGCAGTTCAGGTGTAAAAGGGAGTATCCTCAAGATTGACTAAACTCTCTCCGGTTCATTATCTGGGATTTTTTGTAACATGCATTTGACACAAATCTTATGTCATTTTAAGTCCAATTGATATTATAATAAAAGAACGTGTATAATTTGTGATAATTATAAACGACGTATTATGAAGGGAGGTGGTGCTGCTCAGATCAAGTTATCGTGTCAAATCATTACGTATCAATCTATAATAGGAGATAGAAGAATGAAAAAGAAACGTTTCTTTTGGCTATTACTAGCCATCTTGCTCGTAGGTTCTCTCTTGCTTGCCGCATGTGGCGGTCAGGTGGAAGAAACCCCGGTAGTAGTTGAGGATCCGGTAGTAGTTGAGGATCCGGTAGTTGAAGGAATTGCCGATCTCGGCGGACAGGTAATAACCATTGCAGTCGAGAACGCCTACCTGCCGTATAACTACATCGATCCCGTTACCGGAGACCCTGCCGGTTGGGATTATGATGTATGGGATGAAATCTGTGTGTTGCTTAACTGCACCCCGGATTATGTAGAGGCATCTTGGGAAGGTATGATCCAGGCCGTTGCCGATGGCCAGTTTGATGCAGCAGGCGATGGAATCACCATCACAGATGCGCGCGCCGAAATAGTGGACTTCTCCATGGGTTACATGGCCATCGAACAGCGCTTACTGGTCCGGTTGGATGAAGACCGATTTGATGCCATGGAGGATATTGTTGCCGATGAGACCCTCAAACTTGGTACCCAGACCGGAACAACCAACTATGAGACTGCGCTAACATACTTACCAGCAGAGCGAATTCAGGCTTTTGAACAATTCCCATTTGCAGTCCAAGCCCTGATCGCAGGTGATATTGATGCCGTGATCATAGATGAGACCGCGGGTTTGGGTTACATGGGTGAAAATTCTGATGAAGTGATGGTTGTAGGACCATCCATGTCCAGTGACTTACTTGGGTTCATCTTCCCCCTGGGAAGTGAACTAGTTGAGCCTGTCGACCTGGCAATTACAGAATTGTGGGCGAATGGATTCATGGCCGAAGTCAATGCAAAATACTTTAGCCCTGACTTCGACATCACCTACGATGATCTCTTCCCGCCAGAACCTTTCAAGATTGGTCTGGTCACCGACGTTGGTGAAATTGACGACAAGTCATTCAACCAGTCCGCCTGGGAAGGTGTCCAGTTGGCCGGAGAGGAACTTGGTGGTGAGGTTGACTTCATCGAGACCAAGGATGCCAAAGACTACATGGCCAACATCGAACTTTTCACCAAGAATGATTTTGATATAGTGGTCACCGTTGGATTTGCCCTTGGTGAAGCAACTCTTGAAGCCGCTGCTCTGTATCCTGATGTTTACTTCATCGGTGTTGATCAGGGTCAGTGGGGTGGTGCAGTCGACAATGTTGTCGGGTTGATTTTCAATGAAGACAAATCGGGCTTCATGGCTGGCGCGCTTGCCGGCCTGTTGACAGAAACCAACACCGTGGCAGCAGTACTTGGCACTGACCTGATACCTCCAGTTGTAGCTTTCAAGGAAGGATATGAAACCGGTGCAGCCTATGTCAATCCAGATGTTACTGTAATCTCCACTTACCACCCCGGTGGTCTGGACGTTGCCTTCACTGACCCCGAATGGGGCGCAACAACAGCTAAACAGGCTCTGGACAGCGGCGCAGATGTGGTCTTCGGTGCTGGCGGCAAGACTGGTAATGGCGCTCTCATCGAAACAGCCGGGGTTGAAGGTGCCTACTGCATCGGTGTTGACTCCGATCAGTGGTTCACCGTTCCCGAGGCTCACCCCTGTTTGGTTTCCAGCGCGATGAAACTCATCACCCCTGGTGTCTTTGACCTGGTCAAGCTGCACCGGGATGGTGCACCTGCTACTGGAAACTTCTACGGAGCATTTGGTCTGGCTCCGTTCCATGACTTCGATGCTGACATTTCTCAAGATATCATAGATCAGCTTGCTGTAATCCGCGAGCTGCTGCTCAACAACGAACTTGATACAGGGTATCCTCTGGACTAACCTCTATCAAAGAGAAATCAAGCGGCGCGCTTTAGAAAAGCGCGCCGCTTTTCTACATTCAATGTTCTATTGATGCAGTCCAGCTATTATCTCCCCGTTACCCCTGGTAAATGAGAGTAAGGGGAGAGACTTATGACCTGAGCAACTGCGTCCAGGTTTGCAGGATACACATTTATTCGCTTATAATACTTTTTATCGTATTTATACTTTCCCCCTTCCTTGGTTCTCTTGAAAAAAGAGGAATTAGACTTTCTTACCTGGAAGTTTGAAATGCAATTAACCTGTGAGTGGGTTATGTTTCCCCCTCAATTCTAATACTCTTAAGGAGTAAACAGTGCCAGAACAACTTCACTCGCTGGATCCAATCATTACGATTGATGACTTATCTTCCAAGAGACGCTTGCGTGATCTCCCCTGGTGGTTGTTTGCGATAGTCCTGATTGCGATCTATGTCTTTATCATAATTTCATCCAATGAAAACTATAACAAAGCATTTGATTTCATCAAATCCGGTTTAATTATTACTATTACGACCACCCTAAAGGCATTTTTAATAGCGTTATTCTTTGGGCTGCTATCGGGATTAGGACGCATTTCTAAAAATGTTGTCATTAACAATTTAGCCCGCTTCTACGTAGAAATCATTCGGGGTATCCCGATTCTGGTCTTAATCTTCTTTATTGCTCTGGTTGGTGTGCCAGTCCTTGTTGATGGGTTAAATAATATCGGTTTTTGGTTAGCTGACAATGGCTTGCAATTGTTAGGTAAAGTATTTACCGCGGTAACCAATCAAGATATTTCCATGAACACCAGAGCTATCATCGCTCTGGCAGTTACCTACGGCGCCTATCTGGCTGAAATATTCCGGGCTGGGATCCAGTCCATAGTCAAAGGACAGATGGAAGCTGCCCGGTCTTTAGGGATGAGTTATGGTCAATCGATGCGCTATGTCATTCTTCCTCAAGCAATTAGAAATGTGCTGCCGGCGCTGGGGAATGACTTTGTGGCCATGGTGAAGGACTCTTCCCTGGTGTCGGTCCTTGCTGTCCGTGATATTACCCAGGTCTCCAGATTGTACGCTGGCAGCACATTCCGTTACCGTGAATCGTATGTAACCCTGGCGGTTTTGTATCTCACAATGACTGTAGTGCTGTCCTTGGTGGTTCAGTTGGTGGAAAGGCGGTTAAAAACTCATGAGTAATTCAGATCACATCATCGTAGTCAAGGATTTGCATAAATATTTTGGCAGCATTAAAGCTGTTGATGGGGTAAACCTTAACATCGAACAGGGTAAAGTTGTGGTTGTAATTGGCCCCAGCGGATCTGGAAAATCTACTTTGCTGCGTTGTATTAATCACCTGGAGGAACCTACAAGTGGAGAGATCTGGATAGATGGAGAAAGATTGACTCATGCAGCAAAACAGATCAATGAAATCCGGGCGGAAATTGGAATGGTATTTCAACTCTTTAACCTCTTCCCTCACTTAACTGCCCTGCAAAACGTAACTCTGGCTCAAAAAGTAGTCCGGCATAGATCCAAAGAAGAAGCTGAGCAAATTGCCATCGAGAAACTCCAACGAGTGGGAATTCCAGAAAAAGCTGATTCATATCCTGCCAATCTTTCGGGAGGTCAACAGCAGCGGGTTGCTATTGCCCGGGCCTTGGCGATGAATCCCAAGATCATGTTATTCGATGAGCCAACCAGCGCTCTTGACCCAGAGATGATCAAAGAGGTATTGGATGTTATGCTCGACTTGGCTCAAGAAGGAATGACCATGGTCTGTGTGTCTCACGAAATGGGTTTTGTGCGATCAGCAGCTGATGAAGTGGTATTTATGGACTTTGGCAAAGTGGTTGAACATACCACACCTGAGGGGCTGTTTAAGAACCCGAAACATGACCGGACAAAATTGTTCTTAAGTCAGATTTTGGAACATTAGGTAATTAGATCAATATTTTGATCTAATTACCCTTTGAAACTGCTTTATCCCCTTCAAAAATAAGGATCTAATCATGTCCAGAAACGATGGACGAAAAAACAACCAAATTCGTCCCGTGGAATTTGTGTTGAATTATGTCGATTATCCGGAAGGATCAGTTCTAATTTCTATCGGGAAAACCCGAGTCCTGTGTAATGTCAGTGTTGAGGACCAGGTGCCAGCATGGATGGAGAAAAATGATCTACCTGGCGGCTGGATCACAGCTGAGTACGCTCTTTTGCCACGGTCAACTTCAATCCGGGTGAGAAGGGAAACCCAGGGGCTGAGCGGTCGAACCCAGGAAATCAAACGGTTGATCGGAAGATCTCTGCGGGCAGGATTTAATCTCGGTTTGCTGGGAAACAGGACTTTTATCGTCGATTGTGATGTCCTGCAGGCGGACGGCGGAACCCGGACAGCGTCCGTTACCGGTGGGTATGCTGCCCTCTGCCTGGCTTTGAAGGACTTGGTGGAGGGAGGATCCATTTCACCGGAAGTGTTTTTATCTCCCGTGGCAGCAATCAGTGTGGGGATCATTTCTGGAACTCCTGTCCTGGATCTAAATTATGCTGAGGACTCACAAGCTGAAGCAGATCTCAACGTTGTAATGAACCAAGAGGGGGAATTTATCGAAATTCAGGGAACCGCGGAAGGATCAACATTTTCACGGGAAGTTCTGGATACGATGCTTGAGTATGCTGAATCTGGTATCCAGCAGCTGATCTCCAAATATATTTCAAATATTCCATAAAAAAACCCCGCAATCCGTTTCAGGCTGCGGGGAATTTTGTTAGAGGTTAGAGCATTTACTGCTCAGGAACCGCGGGCGGTAGTCCAGGCTGCTGACCAGCCTGGTATTGAATATAATCAATAATTTCCTGCGGCAATACCGGTTCGCTGGGAACAAAGGAAATCCAGTCCTCATTAATTTCCAGTTGGTACTCAAGTCTTTTTTCTATCAGCCAGTCAGTAAAAGCCTGGTTTCGCATATTTTCGAATGCTGCCTCATCAATCGGCATTTGTTCTTTGCCGAGAGCTTGCAGAATGTGCCAGCCGAAATCGGTTTGAACTGGATCACTGATTTCGCCCACCTCAAGCGCAAAAGCAGCTTCCTCAAAAGGCAGAACCATCATACCGCGGGCAAACCAACCCAAATCTCCTCCGTTGTCTTTGTTGGTCTCGTCTGTGGAATATTCTGCTGCCAAGGAGGCAAAATCCCCCCCGGCAGTCAATTTATCAGTGATCTCCAGGGCAGTTAATTCATCTTCAACAAGAATATGTCGAACCCATATTTGTTCCTGGGTCCGCGGAAGGTCCGCTGACAAGGAATTCATCAATTCCTTCCTGACAAGAAACATTTTTACCATGTCTTGGAAAGTTTGCTCTTTGATCCCCTCATTTGTTAATACATCCATGTAATTTTGGTAATTTACTTCATAAAGGTCCAGAGTGTACTCTGTTGGTATTAGCAGCGGCGTTGCAGTAGGATCTGGTTCGCCTTCTGGCGTTTCCTCAATCTGGGGAGTATTTGTAGGTAAGCTGCTTTGATCCTCTTCTTGATCCCCTTCAGGTGAATCCGTTGGGGGGACAAGTGTCATCTGCTGAGAGGTCATTGTTGAAGTCGGACGAGGTTCACTGCTGGGGCTAAGTGTTGGGGTTCCTGCGGGGAAAAAGCCGAAAACTGACCGGATTTCCTGGTCAATATCTGCCTTGCCTACTTCGATTCCCATTTTTTCAGCTTCTGCCAGGATTATGAGATCATCGGAGATATTCTGAATCACTTCTTGTCCAATTAATAGAGGTTGTGAGAGTTGGGTGGTAGCGAGTGTTATCTGCTGTTCAAAATAAGCGAACACATCCGGCGTTCCGCCTAAACTCTGGACAAATTCAAGTAATTGATAGGTTTGATTGATAATCTGAAATCTTTGATACCGGACCCGTTGTTCAAATTCAACAGCATTGATAATCCTGGAGTCCAGTTGAACGATAGGTGTTTTCGGTTTCAAGACATATCTATCCAGCACACCATAGGCAACCAAACTGAAGACAGCAACCAGAACTGCTATCGTGGATATAATAATAATCCTTTTTTGACGGTCTTCTTTTTCTTTCTGAGCAAGAAATTTATTTTTTTGAGGCATGATTATTTCCGTTTTTCTGTCTAGAGAGTTAATAAAAACTGAGGGTTATCTTAGCGGAGGGATTCTCCTGTAAAGGGAAGAAGAGCCAGGTGGCGTGATCGCTTGATTGCCCTGGCCAGCTCCCGTTGATGTTTCGCGCAGGTGCCGGTCTGCCGCCGGGCCCGGATTTTTCCGTGATCGCTCACAAACCGACTCAGTGTCTCAATATCTTTATAATCAATCGTCATTTTCGGGTTTGCACAAAACCTGCATTCTCTTTCCCGATGGTATCTCTCTCTGTCGTATTGTTTTCTCTCTCTCTCTGCCATCATCAACTCCTTAAAAATATTTTATATCTAGTTCAAATTAAAAGGGATATTCATCCTCGGAAAGGACCCTTTCGTCAGGATCTGAATCCTGTTCTCCGGATTTGCTGTTCAGCATGAGCATTTCCTGGGCGATCACTTCCACTGATGAATGATTGCCGCCTTCCTCGTCCTGCCACTGCCGGGTATGTAGACGTCCCTCAATGTATACCTGCTGACCTTTGCTTAGGTATTGGTTGCAAATCTCTGCCAGCTTTCCCCAGGTGACCACATTAAACCATTCGGTTTCTGTTTTTTTCTCACCATCTGCTGACTTCCAGCTGCGGTTCACGGCCAGCTGAAATTTGGTTAATGGACGACCTGATGGTGTATAGCGCATCTCAGGTTCATGGCCCAATCTTCCAATGAGCATTACTTTATTCAGACCTCTGGTCATGGAATGGCTCCTTAACGAGGAAATGTTTAACCAGCTGCTTTTTCTGTCCAAATACCGGAGTAGGTAAAACCTGCCCCAAGTTAATTAGTCATCCCGATTGATAATCAGGAAACGCAATATGGATTCTTGAAGGCTGAAATTGTGTTCAAGAGAGGCAACGGCAGATGGATCCAGTTTTAAATTGAAAAGGAAATATTGGCCTTCTTTATGTTTGCGGATCAAGTAGCTGAGCTTCTGTCTTCCCCACTCTTCAAAAGATTCAATGGATCCCCCTGTATCAGTTATCCAGCTTTTTACTTTTTCTACAACGTCAGCTGTTGCTTCTTCTTCAAATTCCGGGGTAACGATAATGACGAGTTCGTAATCTCGCATCATATCCTCCTTTCCTCGGGCTTGTCTCCAGACAGTGTGGTCAGCACGCCGGAAACGGAAAGTAAATTGGTTGAGTGACCGAGGAAGAGTTTAGCATAGATGGAAGTATTTGGGAAGGGTGAATAGAGGGTTGGAAATTCAGCAGAAAATAGTTTCCTCCGGACCGGTTTCCAGGGGCAGGAAGATTGGTGAAATCTGTCCCGGATCTGCCTTTGTGGAGAGAATCTGGAGAAGGGATTAGATGCCTGGAATTTTCAACCTGGCAGATTATGAAGGATCTTCTGGTAACAGCTGCAAGGAGCAATTCCCTCCCTTCCAGATTGTGCAGTTCAATTCCTGGATTTTCCAGCAAAGCAAATCCTTCATCGATGATTCTTTGAACTGTCTCACCTGGGAGAAGATTGAGTGATGGCCTCATCTGAATTTCTCCCGCTGCTATAGAAAACCCCAGCCTGGATGTTCAGCTAGGGTGATTTTGATACTATTGTTTATAACAAAGCTTAATGAGTTCGCGGTTAGCTGATTTGTGAACACTGGATCTGCTGGTTTAGTACAAACCCCAATCCACAGGGTCATCTTCCATAAAAGAGCGGTCCCAGAATTCCCGACCCATTTCAATTGATGTTGGGATTCCCAGAACTTCTTCCGTTTTGCTGCGGCAAGCTTCCATCAATTGTGGGGCGTAAGGACAAAAAGGAGTGGTGAGAATCATGATAACGAGGGCTTTATCATCCTGGATTTGCACATCTCTGACCAGCCCTAATTGAATGATGCTCATTCCCAGTTCTGGATCCATTACGTTCTGCAGCCCTTTGTGAACTGTATCAGCCAGTTCTGGAGCTGTACTAGTTAACTGCCAATTTTCTAATGCCATTGTTATCCTTGTTCAGTTGTTTTCTTAATCAGGTACTTGCACTGTTTGTCGCCTTTGAGAATGCATTCAACCCGCATTGGTGTTGTAGAGATAAAATGGGAGATCAATTCCTGGTCAACTACACAAATCTCCGGATGATCTTCCCCAACATGATGGTAGGGACAGCTTGCTCCTATAAGATAATAATAGCCTTCTTCTTCCTCCAAATTGACTGTATATCCTTCTGCGGTTAACACTTCCTGGAGGAGATGAAGTCGTTCTTCCAGAGTTAGATCCTCCAGATTAATGTCCCGGGTCAGTTCACCAGTTATTTCTACGGCTAGATCCTGGAATATTTCAGCGAGATCCTTCTCAGAGAGGGTAGCTTTTAACTGCTGCAGCAAACGAAGGGATAATTGCAGGTATCGTTGAGGGAACTGCTCCATACCCTTGTTGGTCAAGCTGTATACCAAACGGGGTCTTCCGACTCCGTGTCGTTCTTCTTCCGACTGAATTAGGCCTTCCGCTTCCAGTTTAGTGACATGGTGACGGACTGAAATTGGATTAATATCCACAGCTTCAGCTAAATCATTCACTGTTCTCCGCTGGTGAAGGAGAAGGGTTCGAAGAACTCCATTTCGAGTGTTGTTGCTCATAGTGTTTTCACAGTTTTTTTAACCTTTCACAAAAAGTCTAACATCGAAAGAAGCAAATGTCAATAATTTATATGATAATAATCCTAAATATTGACTTATCAGGGGAAATATGCTACAATTTGCCCTGTCAAAAAATGCTCAAAATACCTTAAATCAATGATTGGAGCGGTTATAAATGTCTGAGTTGGTTGTCAATAATCTCCAGGTAAGTGTTGAAGAAAATGAAATATTAAAAGGCGTGAATCTCACTATAAAATCAGGTGAGGTTCATGCAGTGATGGGGCCTAACGGGACAGGGAAATCAACCCTGGCATATGCATTAATGGGTCATCCAAAGTACAAAATCACAGGAGGGGAGGCAACTCTGGATGGGAAAGATTTGCTGAAATTGGATCCAAGTGAGCGCTCCAAGTTAGGGTTATTCCTGGCTTTTCAATATCCTGTTGCTGTACCGGGAGTATCGGTTGCCAACTTTTTAAGGACAGCCATTAATGCTCATCGGAAAGGACAGAATCCTGAAGATAAAGGCATCTCGATTCCTGATTTCAGGAAAAAACTAAAAGAAAAAATGGCTCTTCTTGACATGGATGAATCGTTTGCAGGAAGGTATCTGAACGACGGTTTTTCCGGGGGAGAGAAAAAGAGGGTTGAGATTTTACAAATGGCCACTCTGGAACCAAAGGTTTCGATTCTTGATGAAACTGATTCCGGGTTGGATATCGATGCCTTAAAGATCGTGGCCCATGGAATCAAGGCAATCAACAAAGAAGACCAGGGTGTTATAGTAATTACCCATTATCAGAGAATATTAAATTACATCACACCAGATTTTGTCCACGTGATGTTGAATGGCAGAATCGTTGAATCAGGCGGACCTGAGCTGGCTCTCCGTTTGGAAGAAGAGGGGTATGAGTGGTTGCGGGAGAAGCACGCTGTTTAATTCTTTTTTGAGAAGGCATTTTCCTTCTTTAAATTCTTAGGAGTATTTCTCATGCCGAATGACGAGAAATTAATCGATAGTATTGGCGATTATAAGTATGGATTCAGTGATCCTGAAGTCCATGTATTTAAAAGCAGGAAGGGATTGGATCGGAGTGTTGTAGAAGAGATCTCCCAGATGAAAGGCGAACCGGAATGGATGCTCAAGTACCGGTTAAAAGCATATGACCACTTTATAAAGCGACCAATGCCAACCTGGGGCCCTGATCTTTCGGTCTTGGATCTGGATGAGATCTATTATTATGTAAAACCAACTGAGAAAGAAGAATCATCCTGGGATGATATTCCCGATTCCATAAAGAACACTTTTGATCGATTGGGAATTCCAGAAGCAGAGCAAAAATTCCTGGCTGGAGTGGGTGCCCAATATGAATCAGAGATGATTTACCACAGTATCCAGGAACAGTTGGCAGAGCAGGGTGTTCTTTTTAAAAGTATCGAAAATGGCCTGCGGGAACACCCCGAACTGTTCCGGGAATATTTTGGTACAGTCATCCCCTATTCCGATAATAAATATGCTGCCCTTAACAGCGCTGTCTGGTCGGGAGGCTCATTTGTTTACATTCCCCCGGGTCTTAAGGTGGATTTACCGCTCCAGGCTTATTTCAGGCTGAATGTTGCCAACATCGGACAATTTGAAAGATCCTTGATTATTGCTGATGAAGGATCCCAGGTTCATTATGTGGAAGGCTGCACCGCACCCACCTATACAACCGATTCTCTTCATAGCGGTGTAATTGAAATTGTTGTCAAAAAAGGTGCCCGGGTCCGCTATACCACCATCCAGAACTGGTCCAATAACGTTTATAACTTGGTGACTCAGCGGTCCCGTGTGGAAGAAAATGGGACCATGGAATGGGTAGATGCCAACTTGGGATCAAAAGTAACCATGAAGTATCCCTCCTGTATGCTGATGGGGAAGGGAGCTCATGGGGAAATCCTATCGATTGCTTTTTCAGGCAAAGGCCAGCAGCATGATACCGGTGGCAAAATCATTCACCTGGCACCAGATACGACCAGCAAGATCATTTCAAAGTCCATCAGTAAAGATGGAGGGAGAGCTTCTTACCGGGGATTATTGCGGGTAAATAAGGGCAACACCAATGTCAAATCCAATGTTGTCTGTGACGCTCTTCTCCTGGATGATACATCGCGCTCTGATACTTATCCCTATATTGAGGTCGATGAACAAGATGTCAATATAGGCCATGAAGCTACTGTATCCAAAGTAGAAGATGAACAGCTTTTCTATTTGATGAGCAGGGGTTTAACTGAAGAAGAAGCAACCAGTATGGTTGTTTCAGGGTTCATTGAACCTCTGGTAAAAGAACTGCCGATGGAATACGCGATAGAAATGAACCGTTTGATCCAGCTTCAAATGGAAGGATCAATCGGCTGATGAAGGAATATTATGGCAAGAAAACAAGCTGAAAAGGGATTCAATTTTTCCTCTGATATGATCGCAGATTCTGATCAGGTTCCTGCCCTCTTGCGGGAATTTCGTTCCGATGCCTGGCGCGCTTATCAGGAACTGCCATTTCCAACCCTGAAGGATGAAGCTTGGCGCAGAACATCTCTTTCGGGATTTGATTTCAAAAAGATACAACTGCCAAATGGCAAAGCGGTTCCTGAGAAGATCACCGGCAGCGTTCTTACCGAAAGTATCCTGGCAAAAAAATCGATTGCCACCCTCAGCCCGGCGGGAGTGGAGATTAATCAAACTGCAAAACTAAAAAAGCAGGGCGTTATTTTCTTGAGCCTCTCTGAAGCAGCAGAAAAACATCCCGAATTAGTGGAAAAAATGCTGGGAAAGGTTGTATCTCCCCGTGATGGGAAATTTGCTGCAGCAACAGCAGCTTTTGCTAAACAGGGTATTTTCATTTATGTTCCTCAAGGCGTTCAGGTCGATGAACCATTATTTAGTATTGGGTTTGCCCCCTGGGAAGGAACAGCACATTTTTTCCACTTCCTGGTTTATCTGGAGGAAGGATCCTCTTTGACATATATCCATGAATCCCTCTCTCCTGAAAATGGTTCTCAACCCTCTCTTGCTGGAGAAAACCTAGAGATATTCGTTGGTAAAAACGCCAACTTGAAAATCGCTGAAATTCAATCTTACGGCGATCAGGTATGGAGCTTTGGTCATAAAAAAGCCCTTGTTGAACAGGATGGATATCTGGAATGGGAAATTGGAGCCCTGGGTTCATCCCTGTCCAAACATTTCATATCTGTGGATTTAATTGGGAAGGGTGCTGAAGGAAGAGTGTCCGGCATGTTTTTTGCGGACCAGAAGCAGCATCTTTCCTATAATACAATACAGCGTCATCTTGCTCCCCGGACCACCAGCGACCTGCTCTTCAAGGGCGCGCTGGACGGGAAAAGCCGTTCAGTTTGGCGAGGGATGATCTACGTTGCTCCCGGAGCACAGTTCATAGATGGCTACCAGGCAAACCGCAATCTAATCCTTAATTCAGACGCCAGATCTGATTCCATACCTGGATTGGAAATCCTTAACAATGATGTCCGCTGTACTCATGGTTCTACAGTAGGAAAAATTGATCCGGAGCAGCTCTTTTATCTCCTCTCCCGGGGGATTCCCCGTCTTGAAGCAGAACAGTTGGTTATTCAGGGCTTCTTTGATGATATCTTTTCCAGATTTCCCCTGCGGGAAGTAGGTGAACAGCTCTGGAAGAAAATTATAACCAGGATTACGAAGAAGTAGCGCTGTGGTTTTTTGGCAGTACTATTCACATTTCAGAGAAGCCTGATAGAATAGATTTTTATTACAAATTGGATGGAGGACACCTTGGCAACTATTCCTTTTTCAGCACCGCCCGCAAACGATACAATTTTTGAAATTGGCGATCACGTAGAAGTGCTTTGCGATCATGATTTCGAGGATGACCGTGTCCGTGATTGGTTGGATGGTGTGGTCGTTAAGAGGGGACATAAAAAAGTAGCAGTACAATTCCACAAGAATGTGTACCTGACTGATGGCTGGATGGTACCTGATCGGGTTTTATGGTGTGCAATATCCTCCCAAAATATCCGAAAACCGGTAAAGAGACGCCGGGCAAAATCATAAATACTAATTTAATTGAATATTGATTGGGAGTTTGTGTTCCATGGCCGCTAAAACGACAACAGGTTTTGATGTTCAGCAGGTCCGGAAGGATTTTCCTGTACTATCAAGAGAAGTGAGGTCTGGAGTTCCGCTGATTTATCTTGATTCAGCTGCAACAAGCCAGAAACCTGAAGCCGTATTGCAAGCGATGAGCGCCTATTATCGGGAAAATAACGCTAATATTCATCGGGGTATTCACCAACTTGCCGAAGAAGCTACCCACGCTTACGAAACAGCTCGTGAAAAGATTGTAGGGTTCATTCATGCTCCCTCCGCTGAGCAGCTGATTTTCACTCGTAATACAACCGAAGCTATTAATCTGGTCGCATTTTCCTGGGGAAGGAACAATTTGTCTGCGGGTGATCATATCCTGTTGACAGAGATGGAACACCATTCCAATCTTGTCCCCTGGCAGATGCTGGCGGCGGAGAAGGACCTGGTTTTGGATTTTATTCCCGTGACCCCGGAAGGTGTTCTGGATCTTGATCAGTACCAAAAGCTGTTAAAAAACAATCCGAAACTGCTTGCCCTTACCCACATGTCGAATGTCCTGGGAACAATTAATCCCTTAAAAGAGATCATTCGCGATGCGAAATCTGTTGGCGCGGTCACTTTGGTTGACGGAGCGCAATCCGTTCCTCATTTCCCGGTAAATGTGGTGGATCTGGAAGCTGACTTTTATGCATTTTCAGCTCATAAAATGTGCGGACCAACTGGCATTGGAGCACTGTATGGGCAAAAAGATTTACTGGAAAGAATGCCTCCGTTTCTTGGTGGAGGTGAAATGATCAAGCGGGTAGAACTGCGGTCGTTTAAAGCGAACGATTTACCACATAAATTTGAAGCAGGGACACCGGCGATTGCCGAAGCGGTAGGTTTTGGCGCGGCTGTTGATTATCTTCTGGAGCTGGGGATGGACAAAATAGAGGACCACGAACGGCTGCTGACAAACCATGCTATGGAAAAATTAGCGGAGATTCCTGATCTTACTGTTCTTGGCCCCCCGGCAGAGAAGAAGGGTGGGGTAATCTCTTTTTATCTGAAAGATATTCATGCTCATGATGTTGCTCAAATTCTGGATGGTTCTGGGGTTGCTATCCGGGCTGGTCATCACTGTGCGCAGCCTCTTCATACGAGATTTAACCTTCCAGCGACGGGCAGAGCAAGTATGTATCTCTATAATACAATAGACGAAGTAGATAAATTTATCGCTGGAATCCAGAAAGTAAAGGATATCTTCAGGTAGTGCAAAGGTATAGGATAGAAAAATGGAAGATTTTTACCGGGAACTTATTATCGAAAGGTATAAAACTCCTCACTTTAGAGGAGAATTAGAGCCCAATGATATTACCTATGAGGACGATAATCCAGCTTGCGGAGACCATATCCGGATTGATGTCCGAGTAGATGAAAATCAGATTGTGACTGAGGCAGCTTTCAGCGGTGAAGGCTGCGCGATTTCCCTGGCGTCTGCTGATTTGCTGCTGGAATCGATTATTGGTAAATCCATTGAAGTTGTTAAGGAAATGGCAAAAGAAGATATCCTGGATATGCTTGGAATAGAATTGGGACCGGTTCGGTTAAAATGCGCCCTTTTGCCTTTGAAAGTTTTAAAAGCGGGAGTATATGGTATTGGAGAGACAGATTCTAGAGAGTAAACCCGCTCCTGTGGCAAAGTTGGGAACAAAAACCTCATGCAGAATAATGAGGTTTTTCTTATTGTGTTAGCGGACCGCTTTGCTATTTTGTTAGATGCCAATTTATCCTCCCCTATACAGCTTATAATCAAAACTGAAGGATTTCATTGTCCTGGATGTGGGTTTTGATAAGGTATAATCAGGAAGGATTTTAAGGAGAACGGAAGATGCCGTTTATAATTGGTGAGAATGTTGGTCCTTATCGATTAATCGAAAAACTTGGAAAAGGGGGAATGGCAACGGTTTTTAAAGCCTACCATCCCAGCCTCGATCGATATGTCGCCATTAAGGCGCTGCATCCCGCATTCATGGAACATCCAGGATTTATTGACAGATTCGAGCGGGAAGCCAAAGTAGTCGCAAAGCTTGACCATCCGAATATTGTTCCCATTTATGATTTCTCAGAACACGAAGATCGACCTTACCTGGTTTTGAAATATGTCCGGGGTGAGACCCTAAAAGCACGTTTGGAGAAATCTAAGCTGACTTACAAAGAGTCCAAGCATATTTTTAGGGTTATTTCATCTGCCCTGGCCTATGCTCATCAGGAAGGTGTGCTGCATCGTGATATAAAACCATCTAATGTACTAATGGAAAAAGGGGGACAAATTTACCTGGCTGATTTTGGATTGGCCAGAATGACAGAAACCAGTCAGACAACGCTCTCCGGTCAAATGATGATGGGAACTCCGCACTACATATCTCCTGAACAGGCCAAGGGCTTGGGAGGTCTGGATAACGGAACGGATATCTATTCTTTAGGGGTGATGATGTATGAATTGCTGGTAGGGGAGGTTCCCTATCAAGCGGATACTCCATTTTCTGTCATTCATGATCATATTTACAGCCCCCTACCATTGCCTATGGAAATGAATCCTGACCTGAATGAGGATATCCAGCGGGCAATCCTGAAATCTTTGGCAAAGAAACGTGAGGATCGGTACGAGAAAATATCCGATATGATGGCTATGTTCTTAAAAGCGTTTGATACGCTGATTATAGAACATCCATCGGATGGGGAAGCTCCCACGCTGACCCTTAAATCCGATGCAAGACAAACTGCCACCCAGAGAGCGGCTGCAGCAGAGGATTCGGTTGGTAGGGAAGGAATATCTGAAGAAAAAACAAGAAAAAAGGGAATTCCAGGTTGGATCTGGTGGATGGCAATCCCCGCTTTATTAACCCTCTGGTTGGGAATGATGGTGATGTCCAATGCCTTGGAGCCGCCGAGACCGAACCTGATTTCAGCAGAAACGCTGACTCAAGAAGCAAATATTAAATCTGACCCGGTATTAGGTGAGATTCAAACCCTTAATCAGCTGGTCAGAGAAAACCCGGAAGATCCCTTCTACCGTTATCAATTGGGGGTCGCCTATCTGGAAGCGGATCGGCCGCAATTCGCCCGGGAGGCCTTCCAGAAGGCCTATCAACTAGCTGAGGGAAAACCGGAGATTATCATTGAGCTGGGAGATAGACTAACCGATATTGATATTTGGACCTACGCGGCTTATAGCTATCTTATGGCTGACCAAATAGGATCTCCACTCAGTCCTGAGGAAATGAAGAATAAGATCAGTGAGGCATTGTATTATGCGGCATTCGAAGAACTCTCCTTTGAAATATTAACTAATCGGGAGGTAAATCTAGATCCTTCTCTTCGTCGTTTGCTGGAAGCCCGCAAAGCACTTCTCACAGATAAAATTGATGTTGCTGAACGCCTGGTAGATCAGGTGATGCAGGAAAGACCGGATTTATTGGAAGTCTATCTGATTAAAGCGGACATTCTATTTGCCCAGAAGCGTTATGAGGAAGCCAAACGTCTATTACTGGATCTTGAGCAAATCGAGGATCTACCCCTCTGGATCCAGGAAGAGATACCGTCACAGACAGAACAATAAAAATTAACAAACAAACTGAAGGTGGAGGAAGAATGCGGGTTCCGTGTGTTGCTGGAAATTGGAAAATGCATAAAACTGTGGCAGAATCAATTTTATTGGTAAAAGAACTGCTGCCAGGATTAGCGGGAATTAGCGGGGTTGAGAGCATTATCTGTCCTCCTTTTACGGCACTTGTTCCCCTCGCAGAACTCATCCGGGAAACACCCATTCACCTTGGCGCCCAAAATCTGTATTGGGAGGATCAGGGTCCGTTTACTGGAGAGATTTCTCCCCTCATGCTTGCTGAATTAGCGGAGTATGTGATCATCGGTCATTCCGAAAGACGGGCATATTTCAGCGAATCTGATGACAAGGTGAACAAAAAAATTCTGGCAGCCCTGGCTGCTGATCTAAAGCCGATTTTATGTGTGGGAGAAACTCTCGAGGAAAACGAATCTGGCCAAACAGGGGAAGTGGTTAAGGGGCAGCTTTCCGCTGGGTTGAAGGGCGTTAGTGAAGAACAAATGACACAGCTGAAGATTGCCTATGAGCCGGTTTGGGCAATCGGGACAGGGAGAGCAGCTACCCCCGAGGGCGCAAACCAAGTAATTAAGGAATTTATTCGGAAAGAAATAGCCCAGCTATGGACCTCAGGACTGGAAGAAAAAATTCCTGTTCTTTATGGGGGATCAGTTAAACCAGATAATGCGCAGGAATATTTTATGCAGCCGGACATCGATGGGGCTCTGGTTGGCGGTGCAAGCTTAAAAGCAGATGCTTTTATCCAAATTACTGAAGCTGCCGCTTAATTCATCTTAACCTCACCAGTTGAAAATAAAAGAAGGCTCCCCGTTTTTTGGGAGCCTTTTCATATTATTTGATTTGACTTATTCCACAGATTTATCCCGTTCCAAATTGCCGGTCACCTGCATCACCCAGTCCAGGGACGATATAGCCATGCTGGTTTAGTTTTTTATCAATCACTGCCAGGTGGAGGGGAACATCAGGATGGGCTTCTTGCATTGCCTTCACACCCTCCGGGGCGGCCAGGATACCCAAAAATTTTATCCGCTGCACACCCCACTCCTTTAGAATATCCACGGTGGCTACAGCAGATCCACCGGTAGCGAGCATTGGATCCAGTACCAGGCAGACTGAAACTGTAGGTTCTAGAGGCAATTTATTATAGTACTGAACAGGCTGCAGAGTTTGTTCATCCCGGTAGAGACCGATATGCCATACTTCAGCGGACGGCATTAACCCCCAGATGCCTTCAACCATGCCCAATCCAGCTCTGAGAATTGGGACAAGTCCAATTGGTTGTTTGAGTTCCACACCAGGGGCTTCTCCCAGTGGGGTTTCAACTGGCTTGGAGGCAACCTCTAAATCAGCAGTAGCTTCATAAGCCAGTAGGGCAGAAATTTCTCGGATTAATTCCCGGAATTTCTTCGGTTCGGTGGATTTATCACGCAATCTGGCTAACTTGTGGGCAACTAGCGGGTGGCTGGACTCATATATTGTGGTCATTTATTGTCTCCACGGATTGTCCGCTTAGCAAGGGATGAATACCCTCTGGTGATTTCACTTTCAGCTGATTATATCCTGTAGTCCTGAATTCGGGCACATTCCTACGCAATTAGGTCTGACTTCGGTATAATCTTAGGCATGAACGATACACAACCAGAACGGATGGTAGATTCAGATCCAAAATCGGGGGACCAGCTGGATCATGCACTGCGTCCCCAAACCCTGGCTGGCATGATTGGGCAGGATAAGATTCGGGAGAATCTTGAGATTTTGATTTCTGCTGCCAAGCACAGAGAAGAGGCACTTGATCATGTTCTCTTCTATGGCCCTCCCGGGTTGGGAAAAACCACCCTGGCACACATCCTGGCGTATGAAATGGGAGTTAATATCAAAATTACTTCTGGCCCAGCTGTGGAAAGAGCCGGAGATTTAGCGGCGATTTTAACTAATTTGAATGAGGGAGACATCCTGTTTATTGATGAAATTCACCGCCTGGGCAGGGCTGTTGAAGAAATTCTCTATCCGGCAATGGAAGATTATGCACTGGATATTATCATTGGGAAAGGTCCTTCTGCCAGGTCTGTCCGGTTAAAACTACCGCGCTTCACTATTGTTGGAGCTACCACCCGTCTGGCATTAGTCACAGCCCCGCTCAGAGCCAGGTTTGGAGCTGTCTATCGGCTGGATTACTATACACCCGAGGCAATCAATGAGATTGTCCGGCAGGCTTCTAAACAGCTGGAGGTTCCTTCAGACGAGATGGGAATAACCGAGATAGCCTCACGTTCCCGCGGTACACCCCGGGTAGCTCTTCGGCTGCTGAGGCGAGTTAGAGATTATGCGCAGGTTAGGGGAAAGGGAGTAATTACCCCGGACATATCTAAAAAAGCCCTCATTTTATTGAGTATTGATGAGCAAGGGCTGGATATGATGGATCGTCGGGTCCTGCAAGCGATTGTGGTTACATATCAGGGCGGTCCGGTTGGACTAAAAACTATTGCGGCATCTATCAGGGAAGACCCCGATACCATTATGGATGTTGTTGAGCCATATTTACTCCAATTGGGGTTTATTCAGCGGACATCCCAAGGCAGAGTAGCAACCCAACAGGCGTATATTCATTTAGGGTTGGAGCCTCCTCCAGACACAGTACAACCCAGGTTGATCAAGTAGGGAAACCCCATGGATTTTATGAATATTGCCCGGCTGCTGGCTGTATTCGGCTTAGGCTTATTGGTTACCGCTGGTGTTTTTTACCTTCTCGCCCAGTTGAACCTGCCTTTTGGAAATTTGCCTGGTGATTTTGTCATCGAACGGGGAAACTTTACCTGCGTCATTTCGTTAATTTCCTCTCTGATAGTGTCCATTTTAGTGACAATACTCATTAATCTTATGTTAAAAAAGTAAATAAACCAGAAGAGCAATCGCACTTTGAAAACTTCAGACTTTAATTATCACTTGCCGAAGGAATTTATTGCCCAAAAACCGGTACATCCCCGGGATTCTTCACGTTTATTAATTTATAATCGGGCATCTGGTGAAGTTAGCCATAAACATTTTGTTGATCTGGTTGAAACATTTAACTCAAATGATTTACTTGTTCTAAATCACACCAGAGTAATTCAAGCCCGCTTGTTTGGCAAGAAAATCCCCACTGGGGGTAAGGTTGAACTGCTGCTTTTACGCGAGATGGGAGAAGGTTGCTGGCAGGCAATGGTAGGCGGGAAGGGTTTGATTCCTGGTATCCAGATAAAAGTAAATGGAGGTCCTGAGGCAGCTGTCAAGGAGGATCTGGGAGGACCGCTGCGTCTGGTCGAGTTTCAGGAACCCATCCAACCCTATCTAAATCGAATCGGAAACGTTCCACTTCCCCCCTATATTCATGAAACGCTAAAAGAACCCGAACGCTATCAAACGATTTATGCCAGGCAAATTGGGTCATCAGCTGCGCCGACAGCAGGTTTGCATTTTACCTCAAAACTGCTCCAAACGATTCAGTCCCGAGGAGTAAGAATTGCTGAGGTCACACTTCATATCGGATTGGATACTTTTGCGCCGGTAAACGAAGAGAATCCCCGGGATCACATCATTCACAAAGAATGGTGCCAACTTCCAGAAGGCACTGCTTCGGACATTAATAGTACTCGAAAAAAGAAAGGAAGAATCATTGCGGTTGGAACAACCTCGGTGAGAACCCTTGAAACCGCAGCACGAGCGTCCAAAAACCCGGATATTATTGAACCTTATGAAGGGGAAACAGGGCTGTTTATTTTACCCGGTTATAATTTTCAGGTGGTAGACTGCATGTTGACAAACTTTCACCTGCCTGAATCAACTTTATTAATGATGGTGAGTGCATTTGCTGGCAGGGAAAATATTCTGGAGCTATACGAGATAGCGATGCAAAAAGGATACCGATTTTATTCTTTCGGGGATGCAATGCTGTTAGTGTAAGAAATCTCGTCAGACATGATATCCTGGCAGAAGAAGATTGCTGCCTGCAAATGGGTGCAAAATTAGCCGAGTAAACAAAATATTTGTTTGATAGAATGGACCTCGCTGATTTCTGGCGGAGGAGGACAAGATGAAAAAATGGAAAAACATTCTGGCTGCTGCTGCTCTCATATTATCAAGTTTAGCCTGTATTCTTGGTGGTTCCTCAGAACCGCAAGAAACCCCGGATATCAATGCGATGACTACTTCTGTAGCGGCAACCCTGCGGGCACAAAATGACGAGGCGCCTACCCGGACACCGGAAGAAGTAGTTGAAACTCCCGCTTGTCTTCCCCTGCATCCTGGAAGGCAGGTACTTGATCTCCCGAGCGGGTTCACAGCGGGTGTAGATGTCTCAGCAATTAGTTTTTATGATACGGAAGGGACCCTGCTGGGTGAAAAACAAACACCCGGGTTAACTAGAGTCCGTTTAAACCAGGTTCATATAGCCGGTGGGATTTCTAATGGAATATCCGGAGTGCCGCTCTTGTATGCTAGCTCGGAATCACAAGGGGTCATCAAAGCAAATATTGACTCCAATATTTTCCAGATGGATTCTTCGGGAGAGGTAGTAGCACTCTCAGGGGCCGAAGGTATCTTTACAATTATTACCTACAGCGCAGCTGAGTATACCGATCAGGGATACTTAACCACAATAAAAACAGGAGAGATGGGAGAACTCGCAGCCATAACTCCTCAATTAACCAGGTTAGAGGATGACGTCTTAGTCTACAATCCTTTGGCTGTTCATGTGGTTGAGGGGCAAAATCAGGGAACGTGGTTTACTTATTTAATGTATAAGATGAGTGATTTTGCATACATACCTTATAATGGCTTATTTTATTTTGATCTCACATCAAATCAGGTGACTGAATATCTCAGCACTGACTACAGGATAAAAGGGTTTTCTCCTGACCAATCCCTGGTGGCATTTGGAAGCGCTCCAGGCGCCAATCTTGACCCTGATAATTCCTCTTATATTGTCAGGGACCTGGTCAGCTGCCAGGAATGGGTTTTTCCCTGGCACGAATCCAGTATTCGAGGGGGTGGGGATGTGGCATTTTCACCAGACAATCAATATGTTGCCTGGATAGAAGCAGGTGGGTTTACTATTGATGATTTAGAACAGCGGTTGAGAATATCAAAATTGGATCAAAACCAAACCACCCTGGTCGACTCTGAATTAGAGAATTTAACCGGGTTAGCCGGGGGTGAAATTCCTTATTATATTGCCCAGGTTAGCTGGCTGTCAAACCATGTCCTGCTGCTGCAGATAGGAGTGCCTGGTGTGGAAAACTATATGTTGGTTGCCTTTGCCCCGGATCCGGCTTTCCCGCTCGATCCAGCCCTGGGAGCAAATCAAGCGGTTCCATTGGCAGAAGGGTCTTTCACCGGCTTCCTCTATCCCTGAATAGTTTCGGAGTGAATACATCTGAACCTCTAATCCAGGACCTGTTTGGTTTGGATAGTTATCAAATTACCAGAAGAGGGGGTTTCCTAATAAATAAGTGCCTTAATTCAAAGCTGAAGAAGTAAATTTGGAGAAAAGAATTTTGGAAGACAAGCGAAAAGTTACTCCAGCTGGTTTGATTAACCTGTTTATTGTCTATTTAATTTGGGGCAGCACCTATCTGGCGATCCGGATTGGTATCAGGAGCGGGGCTGGGTTTGAACCCTTCTGGTTTGGGGGAATGAGGGTTTTTACAGCCGGCATCATCCTGCTGGGTTGGGGATTAATTAGGGGAAAGGAAATCCGTCCGTCCAAAAAAGATTTATTGATTTTGATGGGATCCGGATTTTTGTTATGGATTGGCGGCAATGGGTTGGTTGTCTGGGCTGAACAGCAGGTAAATTCCGGAATTGCTGCTCTTGTTGTCGCAACTATACCAATTTGGGTCGCTTTTCTGGATTCAATCCTGGATTCCCGGATACCAACCCTGCCGGTGATCCTCTCGCTGATTGTTGGTTTTTTGGGGATTTTCATCCTCAGCCTGCCGGTATTAACATCAGGTATTCGAGCCGATCTTTTATCCATCCTGGCTTTGCTTCTCGCCAGCTTCAGCTGGTCAGCTGGTTTAGTTCTTCAAACCCGGCACCCGGTTGCCTTGAGCCGGGGGGTCAGTTCGGGTTATCAGCAGTTGTTCGGCGGAATATTCTTTGCGGTGATTGCGTTAATTGTGCGGGAACCACTTCCCACTCCAACCACCCAAGCCTGGTTAGCCTGGGGGTACCTGGTGATATTCGGTTCAGTAATCGCCTTTACCTCGTTTGTTACTGCCCTGCAAATTCTACCTACCAGACTGGTCACTACTTACTCATATGTAAATCCGGTGATTGCTGTCTTATTGGGTTGGTTAATTCTGAGTGAACCCATCACCTCCTGGACGATTGCCGGTGGGGTTTTGGTGCTGATTGGAGTCACCGGAATCTACTGGGCAAATAGTGCGTCCAAAGCTCCAGAGACAAGGGGGCAGCCTGGATAAGTGTGTTCGAGGCAGCATATATCCCCTGGTTTAGATACGGTATAATCAAGAATTATCGTAATTTGCACAATAGAAAGAAAACAGTGGAGCAGCTATGCGAGCAGTAGATATTATCATCAAAAAACGGGACCGGCAGGAATTAAGCCGGGAAGAAATCAACTATTTTGTTGAAGGCTTTACGGATGGGTCTATCCCGGATTATCAGGCAGCGGCTTGGACAATGGCGGTTTTAATCAATGGGATGACCCCGCAAGAGACAACTGATCTGACAATGGCCATGGTCAATTCTGGCGATGTGCTGGATTTGTCTCAGGTTGTTCCCCTGGCAGTTGATAAGCATTCCAGCGGCGGGGTAGGGGATAAAACCACGCTGGTTGTGGAACCCCTGGTAGCTGCTTGTGGTCTTCCAGTAGGGAAAATGTCCGGACGGGGGTTGGGATTCAGCGGAGGGACACTGGATAAAATGGAATCCATACCGGGATTCCGGGTTGATTTAACTACAGAAGAATTTTTATCCCAGCTGGATCAAATTGGATTGGTATTAACCGGTCAGTCTGCAGACCTGGCTCCAGCGGATGGAAAATTCTACGAGTTGAGGGATGTCTCCGGTACTGTGGATTCAATCCCGTTGATTGCATCTTCCATTATGAGTAAAAAGATTGCTGCCGGCGCGCAGGCAATTGTTCTTGATGTGAAGATCGGTTTGGGCGCGTTTATGGAAACCCTGGAAGAAGCCAGGAAACTTGCTCGATTGATGGTTGATATTGCCCACCTGGCTGATAGAAAAGCAGTTGCCTTGATTTCGGATATGAATCAGCCGCTGGGCAGGGCGGTAGGTAACGCTCTGGAGGTTAAGGAAGCGATTGATACCCTGCAGGGGAATGGTCCTGAGAATTTTGTGATCCACTGCCTGGATGTGGCAGAACAGATGCTGGTACTGGGACAGGCATTCCCGACTGTGAAAGAGGCGAGAAAAGCCGCCGAGATAGCTTTAAACGATGGTACAGCCTGGCAGAAATTCCTGGATTTGGTACGAGCTCAGGGAGGAGATATTGATTACGTGGAGCATCCGGAAAAACTTCCCCAGGCTCCTGTGATTAAAACTGTTAAGTCGCCAGAAACAGGTTATTTGAGTCAAATCAACGCCCGCATCGTAGGAGAAACTGCAGTTGATTTAGGTGCCGGGAGAGAGAAAAAAGGAGATCAAATCAACCATGCAGTTGGCATTGAAATTCTTCGCGAGGTTGGTGATCAGATAAAGGCAGGGGATGACCTGTTTATACTCCATGCGCAGGATCAAGCAGATTTTGATATCGCCAAAATCCGTTTAATTAAAGCACATAAATGGAGTGAATCGCATATTGATCCACTACCCCTGGTTTATGATATTGTCTATTGAGATTAATTTCTAGAGTTTAATCGTTAGCCAAAAGCGCCAATAAAACCTCTGGTTTATTGGCGTATTTTTTTAAAGGCTCTTCACCATTTATCAGTGAACACAATAGGCGAGTAAACAGCTGATTAACCGGAGTTGGGATATTAATCTTGTCGCCCGCTCTCACAACAGCGCCATTAAGCTGGTCCACCTCGCTTTTCCCCCTCCCGCTGTACAAATCTATGTGAAATGAGGGCATTTTGCCCCCTCTGCCTCCCCCGATTGCCTTGATCAATATGAGTCTGGAAAGCTGTCGGGGTATATACTTAACAACCAGAGCCAGTAATTTTATCGGAACCCCGGGAAGGTTTACCGGCTGGATGCCCATCCGACTCATCACTTTCAGGGTTTCACGAAGCTGCCTAAGCTCCAAGTCGAATAAATCCGGATTAGAATAAATTTGAGCTGGGGTTAAGTTCAGGATCGCTGAACTAGCATTTCCCATCAAATTAGTTAATAGTTTTGACCATTTCAGGCTCTCTGGACGGGCATACAGCTTTAGATTAAGCCCTGCCTGGTTAAAGATAGGCAGGATTTCACGGGAAATTGGATGGGTGTCCGCGATTGCCATTCCCCGCAAGCGCCGGACTATAATGTCTCCTTTTTGTTTTCTGTCCACAGCAGAGGTCACAGTTCCCGGGATAACCAGATCTTCACTAACGTGATCAGCCAGGATTTTTTCACTTTCCACGCCATTTTGCAGACAGAGGATAGGCGGCAAATGTTTCCGGAGCCGCTTTAAATCTGGCAGGATATCATCGAGATGATAAGTTTTTAAGGCTAGAATGAGGAGATCAAATTTCTGCTCTTTTATCTCATCCAGACTGCTGATACAGATGGGGGAAGGTATCTGATGTTGAGTTCCCTCAATATCCATCCTCAGCCCCCGGGATTGGAGCCCTTTCAGGTCCTGACCCCGTTCCAGGAATACAACCTGATGGCCTTGAAGACTCAGGCTTCCCCCAATGTATGTGCCAATTGCTCCGGCCCCGTAAATTAAAAATCGAAATCCCATAGTTTAGATTTGAAAAGATTGGAGATCAATCAGGCAGATGGCAGGTCACGTTATGTCCCCTCATAATCCAGTTATTATTCTCGGGTTTAAATTGCAGCGTTGTATATCCGGTATTAGAAAACCGGAAGTTGGGACCCTGGAAATTTGGCTGCGGCGTAAGTCCAACTGCAGCATGGATCACCATGTTGAGCAGGCCGCCGTGAGAGATGATTAAATACCTGCCCGGTGGATTATTCATCAGCAGGTTAAGTGCCTTTCCTGCCCGCAGAAATAGTTCCCATTGACTTTCTCCAGTGCCGGCTATAGGCTGGTAGAGAGGTATGAAGTCCGGAGGAGGAATTTCCTGCAGGGCTATCTCGTGCAGCATTCCAGCTAAATTGCCGTTGTCCCTCTCCATCCAGATTGGATCATATTCCAGGGTAAGGTTGAGGGCTTTGGCGATAATCTCGGCAGATTGCTTTGCCCTGGTTAATGGACTGGAGAATGCCCGGTCAAATTCCACTTCCTGCTTTTCCCAAAAACCAACCAGCTTTTTTACCTGAGTGATCCCCAGTTCTGTCAGTGGAAAATCTGCCTGTCCTTGATGGCGGTTTTCCGCATTCCCGGTTGATTCACCATGACGCAGGAAGGTAAATATGAATGAAGAGGAAGTGGTTGTAGTTAGAGACATAAATGCGGTTTTATATATTTCCTGATAATTGGAAGTGTTTTCAGGCTCCGGGCCAATCAGTAGACCCGTGAAGAAACTCCTTTCCAGTTATTTTTCTTTTTCCTGCCTGCTGGAGGATATTAAGTACCAGCAAACCTTTGCCAGTACCAACAGCAGGTAAGCTATCATATCTAGTAAACACCCCGGACCCGGGTGAGGTTACGTTTATTGCTAGAGCCTGGTGAATGATCAGTCTTTGATTGTCCCAGTAAGTAAAGGTACCCGGCCAGGGTGAATATGCGCGGACTTTTCTTGCCAACTGTTCGGCTGGTTGATTAAAATCAAGCAGTCCGTCACCTCTTTTGAGCAGGTTCGCGTATGTTACTTTCGATTGATCCTGGGTTTGGGTTTGAATGCTGCCTGAAATATATAAGGGGATGGTTTTTACCAGGAGATCTGCTCCGATGACTGATAATCGATCAGAAAGTGATCCTGCTGTTTCCTGAAACTGAATTGAAGTAGATTCTTGAGCAAGGATAGGTCCATCATCCAATCCTTCAGCCATCTTCATAATTGTAACGCCGCTGCTAGAGTCATTTTCCAGAATTGCTGCGTTGATTGGAGATGCTCCCCGCCAGCGGGGGAGAAGCGAGGCGTGGACATTAAGGCATCCTAAAGGGGGTAAGGCTAAAAGAGTAGGACTGAGGATTTGACCAAATGCGGCAACGGTGATGAGATCTGGATTCCAGGATTTGATCAGATCCAGAGACGATTTGGAATTTACATCTTGTGGCTGGAAAATTCCCAAATTCAGAGATTCTGCGGATACTTTGACCGCCGGTGGAATCAATTTTCTGCCCCGGCCGGATGGCCGATCAGGTTGGGTGATGACTCCAATAACATGAAAACTTGTGGATAATTTTTCCAATACAGGAACCGCGAAATCCGGGGTGCCCATGAAAATAAGGGAATGACTCATAGAAAGATTTTAACATAATGTCCTGAATCTCATCAATAAAACCAGGGAGATTCTAGACAATTAGCTATTTTCTTGAGGTAGGTTGGGAGAGATATTCCAGGATCTTATGACTGAGAGGGCTGAGATGATTGAGATGGTTTACCAATCGCGACTTGATCACGTCCTTTATTTTTTGCTAGATAAAGTGCGCGATCGGCAATGATCACCAGTTCATCAACATCAGAGGTGTGATCCTGTAAGGTTGCGATGCCCTGACTGATAGTAGGTTTAGGGATGGTGTTTCCCTCAACGTTAAATAGCGGCAGTTCAGACAGGGTGTGTCGGATCCGGTCAGCCACCATCTTTGCTTGTGAAAGCGTAGTATTAGGCAGAATCACGCCAAATTCCTCTCCACCCCAGCGACCTACAGTATCTGTTTTCTTAATATGAGACTGGATAGCCTGTACTGTTAATATCAATACTTGATCCCCGATAACATGCCCGTAGGTATCGTTGTAAAGTTTAAAATGGTAAATATCCAGCATAATTAAAGAAAATGGGGTGAGGTAGGTTAATGCAGATTCTGCATCTTCATATAAACGTTCAAGAAAATGGTTGTGATTGCTGACCCCGGTTAGAGAATCAAGTTTTGCCTGCCGGGAAACTTCCTCGTGATTACGGGCGTTCTGAATACTTAATGCTGCCTGCTGCGCGATCTGTTCCAGCAGCAATTGATCCATTTCATCAAAGACATTTGGCTGATAACTGGCAACGGCTAGCAGGCCAATCAGATCTTCATCTATTTGCATCGGTACGCCAAGCCAGGATCTGGAAAGCTTATTATCACCAAGCATAAGTGGTTTTACAGGAAGAGAATCGATTTCCTTCCTCAGATCCTGGATCAGCAGCGGTCTCCGGTTTTTTACAATCCAGCTTGATAAACCCTCATTAGCGCTTACCTTTTCTGGTTCATATCGCTTTCCTTGATCAATCAGGAGTCTGATATCCAGCAGATGATCTTCAGGGAGATAGAAGGAGACGAAATATGCGTCACAGGGTATGATCTGAGAAAGTTGAGTGTAAATTAAATCGGGCAGATCGTCTATCTCCAATGTGCTTGTGATTGCTTTTCCAATTTCATATAAAACAGCCAGCCTATCGGCTTGATTTTTCAGGTTAGTATTCAAGATTTGGGATTCTGTATTATTGTGAAAGACAATTGTATGACCAATAAATTGGCCATTCACATCTGAGAGGGGAGAGAGGTTTAGAATGAATATCTTCTTGTTTTTCCCTTCTCCCACATTTAAAATCTTAACCGGAGTTTTTGATTCTTTGGAAAGAGAAATCCAATCCGATATTTCTTTCAGAATCTGTGTTGTAGGTTGTCCAATAACATCTTTGAGGGAGTTATTGATTATTTGTTCTGCTGCGGGATTAATATCTACTATTCTGTCCTTTAAATCGACAACGATGATTCCATCTCTCATGTTTTCAATTATGGTATCTCTAGCAATCGGAATGATATCCAGAAACCGATGGTAATACAAAACCCAGACAATTATTATTCCGCTGACCGCAAAGCTCAGGGAGGTTAAATCAATCTCGGGGAGGGGATTGCTGCTGCTCAGGTAGAGGATATTCGAGATGCCCGGGATTAATCCAGCTATGATAATAAACCGCGCCTGAAACCGCAGGTTTTTTTGAGTCCTAAAATAGTTTTGGATAAGGAAGTACATCCCAGAAAGATACAGCGCGTGGGAATAAAAGACATGAACCCAGAACCAGGCACCATAATCCAGCTGCAATATCTTTAATTCATAAATGTCGATTAAAGAAACCTTGTGCCAAATCAGATGATGGTATGAGTTCGTCCAAGCCAATAATAAAGTAATGACCGGTATTATTGAAAACAATAAGAAAAACTGGAAGATATTTGGTTTATGGATATTCACATATCTCAGGCAAAATAACAGCCAGAAGACAGGCACACCTACTACCCCGAGATATTCTAATTTTAACCAGAAAACTTTGGTTGCATAGTTGGTAAAGATAACTTCAAAGGAATAAGTGATAGACCAGATTGAAATAGAAATAAAAAGAAGCGCTAAGGGAATGGATCCTTTTGCGGGTCTGCGC
>JBARSJ010000003.1:0-43609 GCA_049644685.1 Anaerolineales bacterium | reverse complement strand
GGGACAGTCCCCAAAAAGCGCTCGCAGCGCAGGCACGTCATGGTCCTAAATCTCAGGCTCTGTACCGAAGGGTAGACACAGAGCGGTGAATGGTGATCACTATCTCTGTTCTACCCTTTTTCAGTACATATTGTCTAGTATATGTAACAGGGCGGGTCAAGCACTCTCCTATGAGATCAAGGCAGGGGGCATTTTTCTGCAACTTGGTGGATATCGAGGAAATCAGCTGATTGTGATATTAATGGATTATTCTGAGATTTCTTTTCTAACACAAAATTGAGAATTTCAAGGGGCATTCATGTTAAAATGAGGGCTGGATTATTGAAATTATAAATACAGGATGGATGAATATGGCACCAAAAGAAATAACCCGTGAATCAGTGTTAACCGCCCTGGGCGAAGTCCTGGATCCTGAAATCGGAAAGGACCTGGTCAGCTTGGGTATGATTGATAAGGTAGAGATTGACGGCACAAAAGTAAGCTTTACAGTTAATCTCACCACTCCCGCCTGTCCATTAAAGGACGAAATCAAAGGAAGTGCCCTGGCGGCAGTCCAGGCGATAGAGGGTGTAACTGAAGTTTATATTGAAATGGGGGCAAAAGTGCCTGTTGGTCAGAAGAAGTCAGAGCATTCTAATATTAAAAACGTGATTGCTATTGCTTCCGGCAAAGGCGGTGTGGGGAAGAGCACCGTAGCTGTTAATCTTGCGGTTATCCTGGCTCAGAAAGGGGCTAAAGTTGGATTGCTGGATGCGGATATTTATGGACCGAATATTCCTATTATGATGGGTGTAGACCGACTCGGTGGAGCCAAGGATGATAAGATCCTGCCCGGGGAAGGACACTCCGTTAAAGTAATGTCAATCGGCTTTATGGTAAAACCTGAACAGGCGCTGATCTGGCGGGGACCGATGCTGCATTCCGCAATAAAACAATTTATTCAGGATGTGGATTGGGGAGAACTGGATTATCTTGTGGTTGACCTTCCCCCTGGAACGGGGGATGTCCAGCTCAGTTTAAACCAGACTCTGGAACTGCAGGGTGGTGTCATAGTGACTCTGCCCCAGCAGGTTTCTCTCGACGATGCCCTGCGGGGGATTAATATGTTCCAGGAATTAGAAGTCCCCATTTTGGGAATCATCGAAAACATGAGTTATCTGGAAACACCGTCAGGTGAAAAGATGGACATCTTTGGTACCGGCGGGGGAGAAAAATTAGCGGCTATGACAGGTGTAGAGTACATTGGATCAATTCCGATTGATCCAGAAGTCCGGAAGGGTGGAGATAATGGAATCCCGGTTGTCATTTCTCATCCAGAGTCCCCGGTATCGTTAGCGCTAATCGAAATTGCTGAAAAGATAGCGGCTCAGGTCAGCATTCTGGCAATAAAAGGAAGTTAATATTTTGTTGGTGATCGAATAGTCTCTGAGCGGGTGGCATTTACCATCCGCTCTTTTATTTTTTCAAATATAGGAAAGGGTGTCTTCCAAGGACCCCGTTTCCTTTGAATAATAAGGTAAAATAGGCACATGATGGCTCTTATTGTAGGTATCAGATTCCACGGTGGTGGAAAAACTTATCATTTTAATGCTTCAGCCTGTCCTGATATTCAGGAGAAGGACTATGTAATTGTTGAAACCAGCCGGGGTCAGCAATTAGGGCAGGTAGTATCCTTTTTAGATGCCGAAGATAATAAAGAAAACAGAAAGTGGAAACCGATTTTGCGTGTTGCTTCCTCGCGTGATCTGGTCATGCGTCAGGTATGGGAGAAAAAAGAACAGAGTGCCCTGGAAACTTGCCGTGAAATCGCGCTTGGGGAAAAATTAAGCGGAGTAAAGTTTGTTTCAGCGGAGTACAGCCTGGAAGGCGAAAATTTGGTTTTCCTCTATTGTTATGAAGAAAAAGGGGACCCCGATTTTGGTGGATTACTGGCTAAATTAAAGAAAAAATACACCAAAACCAGTGTGGAGCTGCGGAGAATTGGACCCAGAGATACAGCAAAGATCATTGGCGGTATGGGTGCTTGCGGGAGAGAAATTCGCTGCTGCACTGAATTCATGACGGAATTTATCCCTATATCGATCAAAATGGCCAAGGAACAAGGAATCTCCCTGGCGCCAACAGAGATCACCGGTATGTGCGGTCGGCTTCGTTGCTGTTTAATGTATGAATATGAGCAATACGTAGAAGCGAAAAAGACCTTGCCAAAACAAGGAAAAATGGTATCTACCCCGCGAGGAGAAGGCAAGGTCATTCGCCTTAATCCGCTTAGCCAGAAGATTTCTGTAGATTTGGGGGAGGCAGGCATCCAGGAATTTGATCCCGATGAGGTAGAGAGAATTCACTCATGACTTCTATTCTTTCCCAGGCCGAAGATTTATTCCCCTATACTCAGGATTTAAGGCGTGATTTTCACCGCCACCCTGAGCTGGGATTTCAGGAACACCGAACAACAGAGATAATCGTCAGAGAGCTTTCCAATTTGGAAGATATGGTGATTCAAGCTGGAGTCGCCGGAACTGGTGTTGTAGGTACCCTGGAGGGGGGAAAACCAGGTAAAGTGATTTTACTGCGTTTTGATATGGATGCTCTGCCGGTAACAGAAAATACCGGTGTGGATTACTCCTCTGAAAATGAAGGATTGATGCATGCCTGTGGACACGATGGTCATATGGCGATCGGCTTGACAACTGCGCGGCTGCTGCATGATGAGCGTGAAAATCTTCCTGGAACGATAAAATTTGTGTTTCAACCGGCAGAAGAGGGTTTAGGCGGCGCCTTGGCGATGATCAAGGAAGGTATTTTAAGTGACCCTGTTCCGGATGTCACACTTGCGCTGCATCTCTGGAATGAAAAACCCCTGGGCTGGTTAGGAATAACCGAGGGCCCGATGATGTCTGCCTCAGAAACTTTCCAGGTAGTGATAACAGGAAAAGGCGGACACGGTGGAATACCTCATGAAGCTGTAGATCCAATTGTTGCGGCCGCCGGAATCATCAATGCGCTTCAATCTATAGTATCCCGGGAGATATCACCATTGGACAGCGGCGTAATCACCGTCAGTACGATCCACGGGGGAGAAATCCATAATGTGATCCCTGAACAGGTCACCCTTAGCGGCACAATCCGCTCCTTTAATGAGGAAACCAGGGATTTATTACTCAAACGTTTCCATGAGGTTGTTGAAAAGACAGCGGCGGCATATTTATGCCGCGCCCAGGTAACAATCGAGGATATTTCTCCGGCAGTAAACAATGATTCAGAAATTGCTGCAATCCTGCGCAAAACCGCGAGTGAACTATTTCCACAGGCGATAATTGATCAGGGATATCAGACAATGGCATCGGAAGACATGGCGTTTATGATGCAGGATATTCCTGGCTGCTACTGCCTGATTGGGTCAGCTAATTCCGAGAGGGGACTGGATGCCAAACATCATCAACCGGAGTTTAACTTTGATGAGCGGGCTTTGACTCAGGGCGCAGCGCTGTTAGTTTCGGCGGTCCATGCTCTGCAGAATGGTTAAATAAATTAGAAACAAAGATAATAGTCAGCGAAAGATCATAGATCCCTAATCCTCAAACAATAGGAACCCGGAGTTTTAAGAAACTCCGGGTTCCTTCATATCTCAGGGAGACTAGATATACTTCTTGACGATGGAGAATGAGAATGTTAAAATATAGTTGGATTAATCTTATTGATCATATTAATCATATCAGGGGCGATTATGGATCATTCAGAGTTCTTCACTTATCTCCTTCGATACTCAGAAATAGAACACGAACAATTGCCTGCGCTGAAAGATCTCAGCTCAGAACTCGGTTTAAGCATCTCCAGGCTACGAGAACAAGTGAGCGTTGCCAAAGCCCTGGGACTGGTAGATGTCCGTCCGCGATTGGGTATTCGCCCGCTGCCGTATTCATTTACACCTGCAGTTGATGCCAGCCTCTGTTATGCAATTCAGCAGGATACTGCCTATTTTGAAGATTTTGTTGATCTCAGAAGGCACCTGGAATATGCTTATTTTCCCCGGGCTGTGGAACTTTTGCAGGAATCAGACCACCAGGAACTGCGAGAACTGGTCCAGAGCGCCTGGGAAAAATTGCGGGGAAGCCCGGTCAGAATTCCCCATGAAGAACACCGGCAATTACATCTCACAATATATAACCGTTTACACAACGTTTTTGTGACCGGGTTATTAGAAGCATATTGGGATGCTTATGAAGCCGTTGGATTAAATGTTTATGCAGATCTGGATTACCTGGAACAGGTCTGGACTTATCACGAACAACTGGCGGAAGCTGCGATTGTCAAGGATAAATCCCGGGGCTTGGAAATCCTCCGGGAGCATTTTGATTTGATGGATCGCTTGTTGGCCAAATAATTATTTACGGGGAAGGTACTTCAGGAGTTTTTATGGCGAAAACAATACCAGAAATAGAAACACAGAAAGTAGTGAACGAATTTTCGGTTAATATCGCTACAGTGAACGGGTCTGGCAGTCAGACAGCAAACTTGACCTTGATCAGATCAATTTTTAAGATGGGGATTCCAGTATCAGGGAAAAATATCTTTCCCTCAAACATTCAAGGTTTACCCACCTGGTATAAAATTCGTGTCAGTAAATCTGGGTATTTAGCGCGCAGTCAAAAGACAGAAATTGCGGTAGCTATGAATCCCAAAACCTTTTTAGATGATCTGGATGACCTGGCTCCGGGCGGTGTTTTTCTTTATGCTGACCATATAAAAGAACCAATCCTTCGCGAGGATCTGCTTCTCTGCCCTATGCCTGTAAAGACTCTTGTTAAACAGGCCAACCCTCCCCGGAAATTGAGGGATTATGTCGCCAACATGGTGTATGTGGGGATATTGGCATATCTGCTGGATATCCAGCTGGAAACCCTGAAAAGCGCTCTTGAATTTCACTTCAAAGGTAAACAGAGTGCTGTTGATTTTAATTTGTCTATGATCCAGGATGCTTTCAACTGGGCTGATAATAACCTGGAAATTGTTTCACCTTTTAAGGTTGAACCGTTGAATTTAACCGATGGATGCAATTTGGCAAACGGCAATACTGCTGGAGCATTAGGAACGATTTATGGTGGTATGCACTTTTTATCGTGGTACCCAATCACCCCGGCGACTAGTTTACCGGAGGCGATTATTGAGTATGCTCCAGGATTGAGAAAAGATCCCGAAACAGGAAAAAACACCTATGCTATTATTCAGGCCGAGGATGAATTGGCAGCGATTGGCATGGTGGTTGGTGCAGGTTGGGCTGGTTTGCGGGCAATGTCCGCAACCTCTGGTCCTGGATTAAGTTTGATGGGTGAATATACCAGCCTGGCATATTTTGCCGAGATCCCGATAGTTATCTGGAATGTTCAGCGGGTGGGCCCCAGTACTGGACTGCCAACCCGGACAGCGCAAGGTGATGTTAACCTGACCTATTACCTGGGGCAGGGAGATACCGAACATGTAGTGCTAATTCCCGGATCAGTGAAAGAGTGTTTCGAATTTGGCTGGAAAGCCCTGGACTTGGCGGAGCTGCTGCAAACACCCGTATTTGTGCTTTCTGACCTGGATTTAGGACAGAATCAATGGATGACACCACCATTTGAATACCCGGATACACCCATTGAGCGAGGGAAGATCCTTTGGGAAGAGGATTTTGAGAAAATAAAAGATGTCTGGGGCAGGTATCTTGATCTGGACGGGGATAATATACCTTATCGAACAGTGCCCGGAAACCAGCATCCAAAAAGTGCTTATTTTACCCGGGGAACCGGACATGACGACTATGCCAATTACAGCGAGAAACCAGAAGATTGGGAAGAAAATTTAAATCGGCTAAAAAGGAAAGTGGATTCGTCCCGTACTATGCTGCCAGAACCGGAAATTACCACCCGCTCCGGCTCCAAAAACGGGATTATTGCTTTTGGTTCTACTGACTTTGCTGTCAGGGAGGCCTGCGATTGTTTAGCAGCTGAAGGGGTAAAACTGGATTATCTGCGGTTGCGAGCCTTGCCCGTTAGTTCAAAAGTGCTGGAATTTATCCGGAAGTATGAGCAGGTATATGTGATTGAAAATAACCGGGATGGACAAATGCACAGTATTCTTTCCTTAGAGCTGCCGGACCGTGCTTCAGATCTGGTTTCCTTAGCTCATATTGATGGGCTGCCCTTGAGCGCGGAATGGATTAAAGATGCAGTTTTGGAAGAGGAGAAATCTTAATGGCTGAGAAAGCGGTCAAGCAGAATGAACTTGGATTAACTAAAGAAGATTACAAAGGACAGAAGTCAACCTTATGTCTGGGCTGCGGGCACAATGCGATTGTTGGCCAGGTCATCTCAGCCTGTTTTGAGTTGAATATCCCCCCGGAGAAAGTGTTTAAGGTCAGCGGGATTGGCTGTTCCAGTAAAGCGCCTACTTACTTTATGAAACGTTCTTTTGGATTTAATGGATTGCATGGTCGGATGCCATCACTGGCTACCGGCGCTATGTTTGGGGACACATCCATGATTGGGATCGGCGTTAGCGGTGATGGAGACACAGCAAGTATCGGGATGGGACAGTTTAAACATATTACACGACGAAACCTGCCTTTCCTCTATATTGTTGCCAATAATGGTGTTTATGGTCTGACTAAAGGTCAGTTCTCAGCAACCGCAGAGAAGGGTTTGGCGCTTAAAAAGCAGGGCCAAAACCGCTATGTGCCGGTTGATGTTGTCTGGGAAGCCATTGCCGGCAGAGCATCTTTTGTAGCCCGGACTTTCTCCGGGGACCCCCAGCAGTTAAAGGCATTAATAATGGCAGGTTTACTCCACCGCGGGATTGCAGTCATCGATGTGATCAGCCCCTGTGTGACCTTTAACAATCAGGATGATTCATTCCACTCGTATGCCTGGGGCAAATCTCATGAAGTTGCCCTGCATGAATTATCATTTGTCCCGCCAGTTAAGGCAATTAAAGTTAAATATAAGGAAGGTGAAACCCTGGATGTTCCCCTTTTCGATGGGACCCATATCCTCCTTAAAAAACTTGCTCATGATTATGAACCAACCGACCGGGCCAGAGCGCTCCAGATGCTGGAAGACGCTAATCGTAAAAACGAGTTAGTTACAGGGTTAATTTACATCAATCCAAAACAAAAATCACTCTTTGATTTGTATGATCTTCCGGATACGCCGCTCAATAGACTTCCTGCCGAAAAATTACGCCCGAGTCAAGAATCAATAGAAGAGATCAATCAATTAATGTTTTAATGCGATTTGACCAGCAGTTCATACATACCGGTATCTGCCATTGGAATGGAAGAAGATTAATTTTCAGCAAGAATTGCTTATGGTTGTTTGAATAAATATTATTGGTTGTTGCTTATTGACTTAACCTGGGAGGAGCTATGGCTCTTTGGAGACAACCACTAGATAGAGACCGCATCCTGATTGCACACGGCATCGTTCACATCATCGATGACCGTTGTAAAGGGTGCGGTTTTTGTGTTGAATTTTGTCCCCAGGGAACCCTAACCATTTCCTCCCGTACAAACGCCAAAGGATATCACCCCCCGGAAATAGTCCCGGATATTCAATGTATCAATTGTGGGTTGTGTACGCTTTTATGTCCAGATTTTGCGATATTTATTGAGGATGGCGGAAAACATACTCCAGACAAAGTAATTCCTATTCACCGCCACGAGGGTAGAGATGAGTAAAGAAAAGGGCAGACTTACCGGGGAACATTTTATGTTGGGCGACCATGCCTGTGCGGAAGGCGCGATTCTAGCTGGCTGCCGGTTTTTTGCCGGTTACCCGATTACTCCGGCAACCGAGATTGCTGAAAGAATGTCCGTTAGGCTGCCGCAGGTGGATGGAAAATATGTCCAGATGGAAGATGAGCTGGCATCCATGAATGCCATCTTGGGTGCTTCCTGGGCAGGCGTAAAATCTATGACAGCAACCAGCGGCCCCGGATTTTCATTAATGATGGAAAATCTTGGTCTCGGCATCATGCTGGAAACCCCCTGTGTGCTGGTGAATGTTCAGCGCGGAGGACCCTCTACCGGCCTGCCGACATTGGTCGGGCAGCAGGATATGATGCAGGCCAAATGGGGTTCCCATGGAGACTATGAAATTATTGCTCTCAGCCCTGGATCACCTCAGGAACTTTTTGATCTCACCATCAGGGCTTTCAACCTCTCCGAGAAATACCGGACTCCCGTCTTGGTCATGACAGATGCGGAAGTTGGGCACATGACGGAAAAAGTTGTTATCCCTCCCCCGGAAGAGATTGAGATTCTCTCCCGGCCTCAAATTAAAAAGGGTGATGTAGAGCCGGATCATTTCCGGATTTACCGGGATAGTCCCGATGGTGATCCGGGGTATGTCTCTCCCATGGTAAAAGCAGGGGAGGGCTATCGCATTCATGTCACCGGTTTAACCCATGATGAGCGGGGATATCCGGCGATGAACGCGGAAGCAAATGAGTGGAACGTCTCCAGGCTGATGGGAAAAATTACAGCCAACCGGAAGGACATTATTGAACTGGAAACAGACAAGCTCAGGAACGCTGAGGTGGTAGTGGTTTCCTACGGGATTTCAGCCCGCACCTCCCTCTGGCCAATCGAGCAGGCCAGGGAAGAAGGCATTAAGGTTGGTTATCTCCGGCTGATCACTGTCTGGCCGTTCCCGGAGGACACTATCTCCAAACTTGCCGCCAAGGTTAATGCGTTTGTTGTTCCAGAGATCAATATGGGTCAGATCGCCCGCGAGGTTGAACGCTGCGCTGCCGGTAAGGCACAAGTATTCGGTGTCCACAAACCCGGTGGTGATATCCTGAACCCCGAGGATGTATTGGATACAATCAGGAAAGCTGCGGCAGTAACTCAGAAAAACTAAAAATAACGGGTAAGGTCCTAGTGCTGAAAAGCGGAGGAAATTATATGTCAGCAGATACGATGGAGCGCAGTGAACGGTTACGGATAATGAACTATGACACACCGGCTGAGAGTGATTGGGAAACCGGATTGCATCCGATGGATGAATTACTGCGTGGTGAACGGCTTCCCCATATCTGGTGTCAGGGCTGCGGTTTAGGCACTGCGTTAACTTCATTTATCAGCTCCTTAAAGTGGCTGGAGAAGAATCAGGGCTGGGATCTTGATAAAGTCGCTGTTGTATCCGGTATCGGCTGTACGGGAAGAATTGCCGGTTATTTACGGTTGGATTCTTTCCATACCACCCACGGGCGGGCGATTCCATTTGCTACCGGTCTAAGAATTGCCAATCCGGAGTTGAAGGTAATTGTCATCTCGGGTGATGGAGATATAGCCGGGATTGGTGGAAATCACCTGATCCACGCTGCCCGCAGGAACCTGGGCATCACCGTTATTTGTGTGAATAACTTTAATTACGGAATGACTGGCGGTCAAGTAGGACCGACAACTCCCCATGAAGCCCGGGCGGTTACAGCCCAATATGGAAATTATGAATTTCCTTTTAATCTCCCTTATCTGGCTGCAGCCAGTGGAGCATCCTTTGTTGCCCGCTGGACAGTTCTTCACGCCCGTCAGTTGGATTGGACTTTAAGGAAGGCTTTAATCCATTCCGGATTCAGTTTTGTGGAAATCATTGCTCCCTGTTCAACTGCCTATGCCCGCTGGAATCCTGAAGGGAAAGGGTTGGACCCGGAAAATCTCCGGCGGCGCGGTTTGGAGGTTATGAAGCATTACCAAAAAGTGGGTAAGACTGAACAAGGAATTCATCCCAAAGATGCCCACGTAAAAGTGAATAGCTCCGGGGAAGTGATTGAAATTATTGAAGGAGAATTCCTGGATGAAATCAGGCCTGATTTTATAGAAGCCATTAATCAGCGTGCCGCTAAAGCAGAAAAATACTGGTTGGGTGAAAAAGACGCTCTGGACAAACGGAAAAAACTGCCGCCCAGAAAGGGAAAAGTACCCCGCACTGAAATTCAATTAGGAGGTTTTGGAGGTCAGGGCATTATGAGTGCAGGTAAAATTATCGGGATGGCAGCTTCAGTATATAACAACCTGGAGGCCTGTTTTACCCAGAGTTATGGACCGGAAGCGAGAGGGGGAGCAGCAGGTTCACAGGTTGTGATTTCCAGCGCTGCTATTCACCATCCACACCTGACCCAACCAACCAGCATGATCATGATGTCCCAGGGGGCTTATGAAAAATATGTAGCTGATTTATCCCCGGGTGGGGTGCTGCTGATTGATGATGAATTAGTGGATCTGCCTGCTGATCATAGGGAAGATATCAAAACCTTTGGGATCTCAGCGACCAAAATTGCTCAAGATGCAGGCAATAACAGGGCCGCCAACACAGCCATGCTTGGTTTCTGGACAGCAGTGGAAGGAATCGTAGATAAAGAGGCGATGCAGGAGTCCATCGCTGAATCTGTGCCGCCTAAAACAGTCAGTTTAAATCTGGATGTATTTGAATCCGGGTATAAAAAAGGACTGGATCTAATCAAGCAATGACCTGCGGGGAAAACTATATGAGTAGAGAAGTGCTCATCATCGGCAGCAGCCAGGCAGGATTACAAGCCGCATTAGATCTTGCTGATATTGGCTTGAAGGTACAACTCGTTGAACCCAGTCCATTTATGGGGAAAAGCGGAGAATATCTTTTCCCCGATTATTTGGTTAACCGCCGCCTGTTAGAGATTATTAAGCACCCGAATATTTCAACCTGGACCAATACCGAAATTCAGGAATTGAACCAGGATAAGGGGAGTTTTCAGGCAGTGCTGCAGCAATTCCCTCGCTATATTGATCTCTCAAAATGTACAGCTTGTGGAGCATGTATCGACATCTGTCCGGTTACTGTCCCCGGAACCAGTAGAAAAGCTATCTCTCTGGGTGGACAGCCTGATTGTGCAGTAATTGAAAAGGGAGGAATTTCTCCCTGCACAACCGCCTGTCCAGCAGGAATTCACGTTCAGGGTTATGTGGCATTGATCGCCCAGCAGCGGTACCAGGAAGCATACGATTTGATCCATTCTGCGCTGCCGTTTCCTTCAGTTTGCGGTCGGGTATGTAATCATTATTGTGAAGAATCCTGCTCACGAAGCAAGATTGATGAAGCAGTGAATATCATGGCTCTGAAACGTTATGTGGCAGATTTTGCTTACCGGCAAAAAGATAACCAACCCGAGAACCAAACTGCAGATCCGGAATTTACTTCGGATAAGAATAATGAACTCTCCTCTGGGAAAAGGGTAGCTGTGATTGGAGCAGGCCCGGCCGGGTTAACTGCAGCTCGGGACCTGGTTCGCAGGGGACACGCGGTCACAGTTTATGATGACAATTCTACAGCGGGCGGCATGATGCGGGTTGGCATTCCAGCCCATCGTTTGCCCTATGATCAATTGGATTGGGAAATTCAGCAGATCATATCGGAGGGAGTTGAACTTAAGCTTAATACCTGGGTGGATGATATCCCCGGGCTTTTGAAAAACGGATATGATGCGGTACTTATTGCTACTGGTGCCCATCAGGCGGTGAAAGTTTCCATTGAAAATGCTGATCATCCAGCGAACTGGCTCAGTCTTGATTTCCTGAAGAGGGCATGCCAGGGAGAAGAAATTGATCTCAGCGGCAGGAAAATCATTGTGCTGGGTGGTGGGGATGTTGCCATGGATGCTGCTCGAGTGGCAGTTCGATTGGGGACTCCAGAAGTTCGACTTGTCTGCAGGGGTTTGAGAGCATCGTTTAATGAAATCATGGAAGCTGAAGAAGAGGGTATTGAAATCATCCGGGGGCGGGTATTTAAAAAAGTAGTTCTCGACAATGGTGATATTGCCGGCGTGGAATGTTTGGAAGCAGAAATTGGAGAGGTAATTGATGGAAAACGCCAGTTCACTGAACTTCCCGGAACGGAACATATAATTCCCGGGGACCTGGTGATTTGGGCCGTTGGGCAAAGGCCGGATTTTACATTCTTGCCGGAAGATGATCGGATTGCTGTGCTTTCACCGCAAGGAATAAAGACTGATAATCAGATGATGACAACTATGGAAGGTGTGTTTACCGCAGGAGATGTCCGGCGCGGAACTACCTTTTTTGTAGTAGATGCTGTAGGGGAAGGGCACCACGCTGCCCAGTGTATCGACAATTTCCTGGAGGGGAAATCACTCGAGATCCAACCGAGGCGTCCCCCGGAAGTAATTCTTAGTCAGGAAGAAATGCAAACACGGATTGATCACAGAGAAGAGCTCAGGATAAATAGAGCATTGGTTCCTCGCTTGCCTGTGAGCGATCGGGAAAACAATTTTAATGAAGTGGATTTGACTCTTGGGGAAGAAGCGGCGCTTCAAGAAGCAGGACGCTGCCTGATCTGCGGACCCTGCAGTGAGTGCATGGCTTGTGTAGAGGTGTGTGAACCGGGGGCGGTGATTCATAACCAGACCGGATCAAATGCTGTCCTGGACTTCGATGCTGTGATTATAGCGGATGATTCAATGACAATGTCTGATGATTTGAATATCTCCCGGATCCCTACGGATGATCTGAATGCAGGATCGGCTGCAGCTTTCCAGGTGATGAGCAATCTGAAAGTAATTCCTGCTAAACCGCTCCAAATCATCTCCCCGGCAGCTTCACCCGAGAAGGTAACTGACAGAATCGGATTATTCCTCTGTCAGTGCGGCGGAGAGATTTCCGAAATTGTGGATACCCGTTCCCTCGCTGAAGAAGCAGCCGGCTGGTCCGGGATTGTCCACACCCAGGAGCTGCCTTTTTCTTGTTCTGAAGAAGCTGCTGATGAAATGAGAGGAATTATTCAGGAGCAAAACCTGGGCAAAATGATTCTGGCGGCCTGTACCTGTTGTTCTCTGGATCAAGTTTGTTTCAGCTGTACTTATCAGCGCCTGCGCTGTAAAGAGAATCTGGGAGTATTTTCATCCCTGGAGACCATCACACCTATTGAATTTCTAAACATCCGGGAGCAGTGTGCCTGGGTGCATATGGATAACCCGGAAAAAGCAACTGCGACTGCGAAATCCTTGATAAAAACCGCCCTGGCTCGACTGCGATTTACAGAGTCTGGAGAACCGCTTATCTCTCTGGATCCAAAAAGGGTCTTGATTCTTGGAAATAGTCCTGCCGGGCAGGTTTGCAGCTCATCACTTAATCAGCTAGGGATATCCGCAGAGATAACTGAGGATATCCCTTCTAAGATCCTGCGGGTTGGTGGTCATTTCCAAATTAATAATGAAATATCTGAAGTGCGAGCTGATCTACTGGTCATAACTCCAGCAGATGAAGAGGAACTGGGAAAGTTCAGGGATATCCTCAAGATGCCGGATGGACGATCTCTTCTTCCTTTGGAAAATAATCAGACCAACTCACTGGATTTTGGAGTGATTGTTACCGCTCCCGAAGTGGATGCCGGGATTTCAGGTCTGGCTGCAGCGGCCCGGATTGCTGCCTGGATAAGTCGGATTAACAGCTGGGCTGCTTCCTCCGCAGCTGAAGTTGATAAATCCCGCTGCCGCGGGTGTGGAACCTGTGTTGAAGTATGTGGGTTTGGTATAGCGGAACTTTATGAGGAAGCCTCTGGACGATATTCGCGGATTGATCCGAAATTGTGTTTGGGCTGCGGTATCTGTGCTGCTCTTTGTCCCTCCGGAGCGATTACATCAAAAAGCGCATCAGATATGCAGCTGGAAGAGATGCTGGGTGCGATCTTGAGTTGATATGAAGATACAAGAAAAGGGTTCAAAAATCATCTTATTTACCTGTAACTGGAATGCCTACAGCGGACTTGAGGCAGCGGGTGCAGAAAAAAGATCCTATTCTACCTCGGTGCACCCGATCCGGATTTCCTGTTTGGGGCGCATCACTCCGGGAATTATTCTGAAGGCGTTTGAGAAAGGCGCCAAAGGTGTGTATCTACTGGGTTGTCTTGAAGGTGAATGCCATTATGAAACTGGCAGTCAACAAATCAAGCAGGTTTTTCTGGAAACCAGGAATCTTTTAAAACTTCTGGGTTGTCAGGAAAATCAATGTCAATTGGATTTTGTAGCTGCAGGGAATGGCAAATCCTTTGTGGAGAATATCCAAAGATTTGTAAAAGGAATAGAGGAACTAGAAGAAAATCAATGAACCGATTAAAACAGATCGTCCAATCAAACCGGGTATGGCTGTGCCTTGATTGCGGAAAATGCAGTTCCGTCTGTCCTATTACGCGGCATGTAGTTGACCATTATACAAGTCCCCGGTTGTTGGTAGAAACAGCGATTGGTTTGGGCGAGGATGCGGTTTTAGATGACCCGCTTCTCTGGTCCTGCTTAACCTGTAATCAATGTACTGAGATTTGTCCTTCCCTGGTATCTTTTTCTGATTTTATCCAGAATGTCAGGGAAGTTGCCAGGGATCAGAATCGTTCCAGCGATTGCACCCACAGCGGGATGATCCAAACCTGGGGCCGGATGATGACTGACCCTGAATTGAAGCAAGACAGGTTGGATTGGATTGAAAATGATCTTAAAACCTGTGAAGAATCAGATACGGTGTATTTTACCGGCTGTTTGCCCTATTATGACGCTGCCTTTGATACATTAAATATAGAAGGGATAGAGATTGCCAGAGCTGCCTTAAAGATACTCAACCACCTCGGTATTGAACCCGTAGTATTAGCAGATGAGCGCTGCTGCGGTCATGATCAATATTGGCAGGGTGATATGGCAGCCTTCCGCAAATTAGGGGAAGCGAATTTGGATATCTTAAAGAAAACAGGAGCCAAACGTATCGTCACCACCTGTCCAGAGTGCGCCTGGACCCTAAAACACACCTATCCAGACACCATTGGGGATTCTGGAATGGAGGTGCTGCACCTGGCAGAACTGCTGGCAGAAACGGATTTGTTGGACAACATACCGATCAATCCTGACACCGCTCACAAACGAGTTACCTATCAGGATCCCTGCCGATTGGGTAGATTTTCCGGCGTTTATCAGTCGCCGCGTGATTTGATCCAGGGACTGGGGTATGAAATTAAGGAGATGGACCACAATCGGGAAGCCAGCCTCTGCTGTGGAACAAGCTGCTGGTCTTCCTGCGGTCAGGTGAATAAAAAGATCCAGGTAGAGCGGTTGAAGGAGGCAAAATCTAGCGGGGCAGAGCTGCTGATCACAGCTTGTGTAAAATGTCAGATTCATTTTAAATGCGCTCAGAATGACTCGGTCCTGGAAGAGGAAGTTCAGATCAATATCCGCGACCTGACTACATTAATTGCTGAACAATTATAGATAAATATATTGAAGGCGAACCCTATGGCTGAGATCAAAGAGAAAGTGACCGAGAGGAGGCTACCTTTGCCAGATAATAATTTACGCATTGGGGTTTTTGTTTGTGATTGCGGGTCAAACATTGCTGGAACGGTAGACACCGAAGCTGTCAGGGAGTATGCAGCCAGTCTGCCAGGGGTGACCGCGGCGATCCGGAACAAATATACCTGTGCAGATCCAGGCCAACAGGAGATTCAACAGGCTATCATCGAACACAATCTCAACCGGGTTGTTGTTGCGTCTTGTTCACCAACTTCCTATGAGGTGATCTTCCGCAAATGCATTGAAGATGTCGGGTTAAACCCCTATTTGCTGGAGATGGCTAATATCAGGGAGCATTGTTCCTGGGTGACCGCAAGCGATAAGAAGGCAGCTACAGAAAAAGCAAAAAAGACAGTAAAGGTGGCTGTTGCTCGGTCACGCTGGTTGATTCCCCAGGATGAAGAGCAGATTCAGGTGACCGATGCTGCCTTGGTGATTGGAGGTGGTGTGGCGGGAATCCAGGCTGCTCTTGATCTGGCTGATTCTGGACATCAAGTATACCTGGTGGAACGGGAGCCTTCTATCGGCGGAATAATGGCCCAGCTGGATAAAGTATATCCGGATATAGAATGTAGTATTTGAATTCTTGGACCAAAAATGATGGATGTCGGTCGACATCCAAAAATCAAATTACTAACATTCTCAGAAGTAGAAGATATCGCCGGCTATGTGGGCAATTTTAAAGTACGGATCCGTAAAAAAGCCCGTTATGTAGACGAAACCCAGTGCACTTCCTGCGGTGATTGCGTGGAAGTCTGCCCGATTGTAATCCCGGATGAATACCAGGAGGGTTTGGGAAGCCGCCGGGCGATCTACATCTCTTTCCCGCAGGCTGTTCCCTCGGCTTATATTGTGAATGCGGATGAATGTCTGGGGCAGAATCCCATCGCTTGCGGTAAATGTATAGAAGCCTGCGAAAAATCCTGTATAGACTTTGACATGCAGGATGAGATTATTAATGTAGATGTGGGAGTTGTGATTGTTGCCACTGGTATGGATATCTATGATCCAACCCCGCTGAATGAATATGGCTACACAAGTTTTTCAAATGTGATGACCAGTCTGGAGTTTGAACGTTTGATTTGCACGGGGGGTCCGCTGGAAGGACAATTGGGCCGGCCGAGTGATCTTGCCTTCCCGAAACGAATTGGTTTCATCCAATGTGTAGGATCAAGAACCCAGGATCCGGAACGTGGAAACCCTTACTGCTCCAATATCTGCTGTATGAACACCATTAAAACAACCCAATACCTGAAAGATGCCCATCCGGAAGTGGAATCCACTGTGTTTTATACGGATCTGCGCGCCTTTGGCAAGGGGTTTGAGGAATTGTTGATGCGCAGTAAAGGAAACGGGGTGAAATATATACGTGGTTTACCCGGTGATGTGAGGGAGGACCCCGATACAGGAAATCTTCAGCTGACGGTGGAAAATACAACCCGCAACCGGCTGGAAAGCCACAGTTTTGATCTGCTGGTACTGGCTGTTGGGGCTGTCCCGGCTGAAAACACGGAGATCATTCGTCAGATGGTCAGTCTCTCAAAATCTCCCAGTGGTTTTTTGCGTGAAGCTCACCCGAAACTGCGTCCGGTTGATACGCCCACGAAAGGCGTCTTTATTGCCGGTGGCGTGGAAAGCCCCAAGGATGTCCGTGGAAGTGTCACCCAGGCTAGCGCTGCGGCCTCCAGGGCTTCTATCTTGTTAAATAAAGATCAATTCTCGGTGGATGCCATCACCGCTGTGATTGATGAGGAGCTGTGTAAAAATTGCGGCATTTGTGTGGATGTTTGTCCCTTCAGCGCCATTGTCTGGGAAAAAGGGCAGCCAGCCGAGGTCATCACCGCGGCTTGCACCGGCTGCGGAACCTGCGCGGCGGAATGTAAATTCAACGCCATAGAAATGCGTCATTTTTCTGATCAAGCTATTTATGCCCAGATTGACGCTATGCTGGAAGAAAATCCGCAGGAATCGATTGTAACTTTCGCCTGCAATTGGTGCTCATACGCTGGAGCAGATACCGCAGGCGTGGGACGGATGCAGTATCCCCCTAATGCCCATATCATCCGAACCATGTGTTCCGGACGCGTAAGTCCGGAATTTGTCTGGTATGCCTTTAAAAAAGGAGCTCCCGTTGTTCTGGTATCTGGCTGCCATTATGTGGACTGCCACTATATCGACGCCAACCGCAGCACTACCCGACGCGTAGATGGTCTTTGGGACGGATTGGATAAAATTGGTGTAGATCCTGGGAGATTGATGCTGGAATGGTGTTCCGCAGCTGAGGGAGGACGTTGGCAGCATATCATGAAACAAGCTGAGGAAAAACGGTTGGGGGTAGAAGAGAAACTTATCCAGGATACCCGCTCGTTAATGAAGGAAGCCAGGGTTCCCGGTCCGCGCAACCCGAGGGCAAAAGATGAAAACCAACCAGCGGATTATCAGTGTCTGGTTTGCGGTGACTCATGGAGCGGAATTTACCATTCCGATGCGGAGCGAACCTGCCCAGCATGTCGATCCAACAGTGTGCGCTGGATCCGTAAACGCTGATTATGAGGAAAGGTTTAAATTCCTTTCACCAATTCCCGGTTTAAAAACAGCGCCCCATTCCCGGGGCTTTCGTGGCAATCCCTAAAAAGAAAAAAAAGAGCCCGGAAATAAATCCCGGGCTCATATATTTAAAAAGTTATTTCCTAGGGGGTGGGTGTAGATGCTGCAATAGCTTCACCAATCCAGACAAACACACGCGCTTCACTTTCGCTGCCAGCGCTCTCCCAGATTGAATCGCCGTTCTCATCCACATCTACCTGACGGACTGTGCTGATGGTCCAGCGGTATATATGGGGGAGGTCTTCACTCGCCCGGAACGATCCAGGAATGATGAATTTTGTATCGGTCACATACTCCACCAGTTTTCGCCCTTTGCCTTCGGTAAGATCCATCACAGAGACCTGGTAAGCCTCATTGGCATTGATTAAACCTACAGATGACCATTGCAAGGTAACCTGGTTATCTCTGAGGGAGAATACTCCGCCATCCGGCGGCAGCAGCAGATTGGGTGCCGGGTAAGGAGGGGGAGGTGTGGGTGTTGAGGAAGGACCTGGCGTTGCAGCCCGTTCACAGAGGGGAATGATCAGTGTGAGTCCTTCATAGACAGTGTTGCTCACCATGCCGTTATAGGATTTAATGGCTTCTTCAGGCACGTTATAGTTCAAAGCAATAGTATTAAGAGTATCCCCTTCAGAGACGACGTAGGCTACTTTGTCACACGCTGCCTGGGTACCTTCTATTCCGCTTAAAGTAGCAGTTGGGAAGGAAGTGGCCGTTGGTGTGGGATGCGGTATTAGCAGTTCCTGTCCCTCATAGAGCGTATCGCACGAAGCCGGGATACTATTGAGGAGAACAATGGATTTTATCGAAACCTCAAACCGGGCAGCGATTGCCAGGCAGGAGTCATTAGCCACGACGACATAGGTTAATGGGGTGGGGGTCGGCATCGGTGAAGGGGTAGAGGTTGGCGGTTCCGGTGTTGTAGTAGGTGTTAATGTCACTGTTTGGGTCAGTGTGGGTGTAATGGTGGTGGGCACCATCGCGCCGGTTTGCTGTAAGGCCAGGTAAACCATTCCGGCGCCGATTGCCAGGAAAAAAACTACCAATCCGATTACAGCAGGGAGTCCAAGGGTGATTTCGGGCATCCGCCCCCCGCGGACGACCTGGGCATCTGCCTTAGTTCCGTTTAAAGTACTGCCGCAAACCAAGCAGCGCTCCGCATCTTCCTTAATGCGGGTTCCGCAGGTCGGGCAAATTTTTTTACTCTCATTAGCCATAAGATCACTCTTTTATCTTATTTTTGTCAATAGACTGCGGCAATTATACCAGAACAGCGGAGGATGGATAGTGCCTGATAAATGGGAGATTGATAAGGGAGAAATGAGCAAAAATTAGTGGTTTTGAGTCCAAAAAGATGAGTTATTGGAGGGTGAAAAGGGAGGAATAGGGGGATTTACGAGTAATTGTTTATTCTATTCGATGGAGGAGTTTGTCAGCTAATTCCCGCAGAGTATCCCCAGCTTCGCCGCCTGGTTGGGCATTTTCCAGGGAAGTGAGGGCGAGATCAGTCAGGCGGTCAGCAGTGTTTTGCGCATAGGCACGCCCCCCTTCAGCTTCCAGGATACGGCTCAACTCTGAAGCTTCTTCACAATTGATTGACCCTGCGGACCAGCATTCATAAAACTCCTTTTTCTGCGCCAAACCATATAAAACAGGCAGGGTTTTTTTGCCGGTGATCAGGTCCCCGGTGTTGGACTTGCCGATTTGATCCTGATCTCCCCAGATCCCTAAAATATCGTCCTGGGCTTGAAATGCCAGTCCAAGATAATGTCCAAAATCCCGGTAGTTGGATTGAATATCATCGGGAACAGAAGCGCACAAGGCACCCACCTCCATGCTGAACGCCAGCAGGGCGGCGGTTTTTCCACCCACCATTTGCCAATACTCTTCCAGAGAAACCATATCCCGGGTTTCAAAGAGGATATCCAGGTGCTGCCCCTGAGTCAGGTGCAGGCAAGTGGCATGGAACAATTTTCCCGCCTGGTGAGCGATGTCTGCTGATAAGGTCTTTTCTAAGTTCATTAAGGACATATTTGCCAGGGCAAAAACGGAATCGCCGGTGTTGATAGCCTGGGCTTCTCCCCAGTTTTTCCACACTGTGGGCCTTCCACGCCGGAGTGAGCTGTTATCCTCGATATCATCATGGATGAGGGAAAAGTTATGAATCAGTTCTACGGCTGTGGCTGCTGGTAAAGCTGCCTGCCAATCTCCACCGGCAGCTGCTGTCCCCAGCAGAACTAAAAGAGGTCGGATTTGTTTTCCCTCAGCTTTAGGGCCTGCGTTTTCTCCGGTCCAACCCAGCTGATAGGTAATCATCTTATGCAGTTCTGGTGTACTATGATCTACTGATGAGGTGATAGCCGCCCTTAATTCCTCCCGTAGAGCAGGCCTGGCTTTTTCGGCAAATGCGGAAAATCGGGAAGATTTGTTCATGGGGAGCTGTTTTTAATCAGTTGGGAACGGGAGAGGGAATCCAAATCACTGACGCCGGTTGCAAACATAGCTAGCTGAATCTCTTTTTTTATTCTGTTGATCTCAGATATCACAGCCTGGGGGGAGTGAACAGCGGCTTTCAAGAATGGTCCAGCCAATCCACCCATCACTGCCCCGAGGGTAATGCATTTGGCGATATCTACTCCGTTCCTTAATCCCCCGGAGGCAAATATAGGCAGTTCAGGAACAGCAGAATGAACAATTTGAACCGTTTCCGCGGTTGGGATTCCCCAATCCACAAAAGCGGAGGCGATTTTCCGTTGAGGATCCGTTTCTGCCCGATGCATTTCTACCTTGGTCCAGGAAGTTCCTCCGGCACCGGCAACATCCAGTGCTGAAACCCCGGCATTCTTTAATTGGACGGCTGCTTGTCTGGAGAATCCCCAGCCGACTTCTTTAATGATCACCGGTACATCCAGGGTTTTACAAACTCCTTCAATTTTGTCCAGCAAACCGGCAAAACGGGTATTCCCATCAGGCATGACTGCTTCCTGGAGTGGGTTCAGATGCAGAATCAAAGCATCCGCTCCGATCATATTGACAGCCTGACGGCAGTCCTCCACGCTCAAGCCATAATTTAGCTGCACCGCGCCAAGGTTGGCGAAAAGGAGAATATCGGGTGCAGTATCTCGAACTTGAAATGTATCAGCCAAATCAGGATCTTCCAGGGCAGCCCGCTGCGATCCTACTCCCAAGGGTATCCCTGTTTCCTGAGCAGCTGCCGCCAGATTGCGGTTAATGGTTCCCGCGTCTTCAGTTCCACCAGTCATGGAAGATATGAACAGGGGTGCGGCGAGATCTTTACCAAAGAGGGATAAATCGAGCCTGATATCATCCAGGTTCAGTTCCGGTAGTGCCTGGTGCACAAACCGGTAATTTTCCAGCCCAGTAGTTAAACCGGAACGTACATTCTGTTCTAAATTTATCCGGATATGGTCTGCTTTTCTGCTGCTGGTGGAGGAGCTCTTTTTTGGCATAAAAGGTCCTTATGATGTTGGTATGGTAACAGTCACCCCCCCAGGTGTCAACGTAGGTTCAGGTTGGTTCAGTGAGCCTTGACATCTCCCTTACTGCGGTTACAATACACACAAACCGGGAAACGAAACTAAAACCCATTTATTTTGTTTACAAAGATATCATTGAATCATTAAGTTTGGAGCCAAGGAGGAGCCATCATGGCCGATACATTTGAACAGGTCAAGAATATAATTGTTGAGTTGCTGGCGGTTGATCCGTCCAAAGTGACAAAAGAAGCTCGTTTCCGGGAGGATCTGGAAGCGGATTCACTTGACTTGGTGGAGTTAATCATGGAATTCGAGGATGAGTTTGGGGGCGAAATTTCTGATGAAGACGCCCAGAAGATTGCCACTGTCGGGGATGCTGTCCAATTCCTGGAAGAAAAAATGTAAGCTGAAAATGTAATAATAAAGAAAAGTCTGCCGGTTTTGGCAGACTTTTTTATTTCCTTTAGAGCAGGTAGGGGATTTCCTCCGGGTGTTTGGCGACTTTTACCCTGGCTTTCTCCAGAGCTTTGATTTTATCTTCTGCCAATCCTGTACCTCCTTGAACGATAGCGCCCGCATGTCCCATCCGTTTACCAGGAGGGGCGGTGCGGCCGGCAATAAAGGCAACCACTGGCTTAGTGACGTTTTTAGAGATATACTCTGCAGCCTGTTCCTCGTCGGTTCCACCAATTTCTCCGATCAGAACAATTTTTTCAGTATCAGGATCTTCCTGGAACATCATTAACGTATCAATAAAATTCGTTCCGTTGATTGGGTCTCCTCCAATCCCAACACAGGTGGATACACCCAATTTGAGATTTTTCAGGGCATACAGAATTTCATAGGTTAAGGTGCCTGAACGGGAGACTACACCTATATTTCCCGGAATGGCAATGTTTCCAGGGATGATTCCAACTTTAGCTTCGGATGGTGTAAGCAGCCCCGGGCAGTTTGGGCCTACCAGCCGGACATCTTTATGATCTAAATAATTCCTGACCCGCATCATGTCAAGGACCGGTACTCCCTCTGTGATGCAGATGATTAATTCAACGCCGGCGTCTGCCGCTTCGAACATGGCATCTGCGGCGAATCTGGCAGGAACAAAAATCACCGAAGTGTTTGCGCCGGTAGCATCTTTAGCGATTTTTACAGAATCAAAAACCGGGATTTTCCCCTCCAAAACCCATTCGCCGCCTTTTCCAGGTGTAACGCCAGCGACAACTCGAGTTCCATATTCAACCATCTTTTCTGTATGAAATATACCTTCCTGTCCTGTAATTCCTTGGACCAGAAGGCGGGTATTCTTGTTTACTAAAATGCTCATTCTTATCTCCCTGGATTCCTGTTTTGTCCCTCTATCCTTTGGCAGCTGCAACAGCCATTTTGGCAGCTTCTGCCAATGTGTCTGCTGTGTCCATTGATGCATCCTTCAGCAGCTGACGTCCTTCTGCAGCATTAGTTCCAACCAGTCTGACGATCATGGGAATTTCGGTCTTAACATCCTTAAGTGCCTCCAGGATGCCCATTGCTACCAGGTCGCAGCGGGTAATTCCGCCAAAGATATTAAAAAGAACGGCTTTTACATTGGAATCTGAAAGTATGATCTCTAGGGCTGCAGCGACTTTCTCTGAACTTGCTCCACCGCCAATGTCAAGAAAATTAGCCGGTTCTCCGCCAAACAATTTGATGATATCCATGGTTGTCATAGCCAAGCCAGCGCCATTCACCATGCAGCCGATATTTCCGCCTAGTTTAATATATGACAATCCGTATTCACGAGCTTGAATCTCTGCTTCCGCATCTACATCCAGGTCTCGGTATTTCTCCAGGTCAGGATGGCGAAACAGCGCGTTATCATCCAGCACCATCTTTCCATCGACTGCCAGAAGCTGACCCTCTCCAGTGACAACCAGGGGATTGATTTCAGCCAGGGTGGCATCGCTGCCGATGTAGGCTTGCCAGAGACCATGGGCGATTTTTCCGAAAGCTCTCCAATGATCCCGAGGGAGATCAATTCCGGCCGCCAGGTTACGGGATTGGTAACCTTGCAATCCCATTAGGGGATCAATATGGCATTTGATGATCTTTTCTGGGGTTTTGTGGGCGACCTCTTCGATGTCAACTCCCCCTTCTGCGGAAGCCATGATTACCGGTTTTCGTTCTGACCGATCATTTGTGATGCCCAGGTAGATCTCATTCTTGATGTCTACCGCCTGGTCCACCAGGACTTTGCGGACCGGTAACCCTTTGATGGTCAACTTCAGGATATCTTCTGCGTGTTGATAAGCTTCTTTTGGATCCCGGGCAACTTTGATTCCTCCAGCTTTCCCGCGGCCGCCTACCAGAACCTGAGATTTTACAACCACCGGTCCGCCAAGCTCTTCAGCGATCCCCTGTGCTTCCTGGGGTGTTTTAGCTATCTCGCCTTTGGGGATCGGAATCCCGTACTCTGCAAATCTTCTTTTGGAATAATATTCATGAAGTTTCATATCGTTTTCCGTTCCCATTTATATTGAGAATAGGCTTAACATCGCGGAGATTATACCATGCAGGTATATACCATTGTGCGGGTGCAAAATGGAAATGTGATGAGCGTCCTGCAAAAGATATGACTATAAATAGAGAAAGAATTAAGGTAAAAGAAATACAGAGCGGGGTTAGACTCTCTTTTTCACCCAAGCCTGAACTGGGGGAATCCGAAAAGTGAGCAGGATCAGGAGAATACCGGCATAATACCAGGGTCGCAAAACACCCGGCTTAACAGCCAGAATGAAGTGGGTACCTGCCAGCGCACCAGCAGCGTAAACAAAACGGTGGAGTTTTTTCCAACGTTTGCCGAGCTTCTTAAGGAAAAAGGGCAGCGAGGTGACTGCCAGCAGCAACAAGATCACACCTGCGGTGAAACCAAACAGGATAAACCTTCTGTTCAGGATTTCTTGCAGGATGGATTGCCAATGGAAACCGTAATCCAAAACGACAAAGATAGAAAAATGAACCGCAGCATAGCTGAAGGCATACAATCCAAGAGGTCTTCTGAGTTTGTTAATCTGGGGCCAATTCAACAGCAGGCGGAGAGGTGAAACGGCCAAAGAAAGGGTCAATAGAATGAGGGCTGTTTTTCCTGTCCGATGGGTGATTTCTAAAATCGGGTTTGCCCCCAGGTTATTTTGCCAGAAATCCCCCAAGCCGATCGCGAAGGGGAGTATTGATCCAAGGTGAACCAGGAGATGAAGGATAGAACCCAGGGGACGTTTATATTTCTTCCAGTTGTTAGAAATTTTTTGTGAGATCCATGCCTTCATAAAGTTTATTTACCTCTTGTTCATATCCATTAAACAACCGGCTCGGCCGGCGGGAAATTTCCCCGATCCGGCGTTCTGTGGCTTGCGACCAGCGAGGATGGTCTACTGCAGGATTAACATTGGCATAGAAACCATATTCATTTGGCGCGGATTCCATCCACAGCGAAACAGGCATTTCCGATACCAGGTCAATCTTGGTAATGGACTTAATGCTCTTAAAACCATATTTCCAGGGCACTACTAAGCGAACCGGCGCCCCGTTCTGAGGGAGCAGATCTTTGCCGTATAACCCGGTCGCCAGGATGGTCAGATCATGATAAGCTTCATCCAGCCGGAGTCCTTCCACATATGGCCAGGGGAAATATTTGTTCTTTTGGCCGGGAAGTTCTTTGGGATCATAGATGGATTCAAACCGGACATATTTGGCGCCTGATGTGGGCTGCACATCTTCTAGCAGCGCGGCAAGCGGAAAACCCTGCCAGGGGATCACCATCGACCAACCCTCAACACACCTCATCCGGTAGACCCGTTCTTCTGTAGGATATCGGCGGCGAATCTCGTCAATGGAAATGGTGCCGGGATTTTCCACTAATCCGCCGATGTGTACTTCCCAGGGGGAAGTCTGGAAGTTTTCCGCCAGGCGGTCTACGCCTTCCTTATCCGTCGTAAATTCGTAAAAATTGTTATAACTGATTACATCATCATAGGAGGTTAACGCGTCACCAAGCTCGTCCGTTGTGCTGCCTGCCTGCGGAGAAAGACCAGTTTCACCAGCAACTCCAGTAGCAGCTGGAATATCATCTCCCGACAGGAAAGGTTTATCTTGGCAGGCAGCCAGGACAGCTGCGCTAACGCCGACGACACCCAAAGCTTTGATAAATTCCCGCCGGCTGGTATATTGTTTTTCTGATGTTATTTCAGGTGATGGATTCCTGGTCATGTTTTCTCCAAATTTCTCAGTCTTTTATTAAACCGTTGCATTGTCCAACAAAGGGGAAATATTGTCATTAGTACCAGGTATTAGATGTGTTATTGGGGCAATTTCTTACCAAAAAAACCTCCCAGCATATTGAAGTGAGGTTTTTGAGTTTTTGCAGGATTAAATTTACGGTGTGTCAGGTAGGAAATGAAGTAAGCGGTTGTTTTTGGTGTCACTGATCCAAATGCCGCCCTCATCGTCTGCGCTGAGACCGGTGGCATAGTTCAGATTTGATAAACTATCTCCGTTTGTGCCCCAGGTAGAGATGACTTCACCACTTGGTGCAAAGACCAGAATTCTGGAAAGTTCAGGATCGCTGACGTACACGTTGCCGTCAGCGCCGATTGTCAGGTAGGGTTTATTATCCAGAGACTGACCGTACCAGCCTTCCACATTCCATTTGCTGATGAAATTCTGTGCAATCCCGTTTATATCCGGTGAGAATACTTGTATCCGCTGGTTCCAGGTATCCGCAACATATAAGTTGCCCTGATCATCCAGGGCTAACCCGGAAGGTTCGTCAAATTGACCGTCACCCATTCCGACATCTCCAAACTCGACCAGGAATTGACCATCAAGATCAAACACAACAATCCGTTTATTGCCGGTGTCAGATACATATACATGTCCCTGTTCGTCTATTACCACATCTCTGGGACCCCAGAATGCGTCCGGGGTTTCCCGCTGCCCGAATTTTCCCCAACTGGTAATAAACTCTCCCTCCAAAGTGAATTTTTGGATGCGGTGGTTCCAGGTATCAGCTACATAGATATAACTATCGGAACTGATCGCAATTCCCCAGGGTTCATTAAATGTTCCCTCAAACCCGGTACCTGATTCTGAACTGCCGAATCCTCCCCAGGAATTGAGGATTTCTCCTTCCTGTGAAAGATGAAGGACCCGGTGGTTACCTGTATCGAGTACAAAAAGAGTCCCGTCTGGAGCCGCTTCCACGTTGCGGGGAGAGAGCAGGTCCAGTTGATCGAGGTTTATATCTGCAGTTAGAGTAAGCTCTTTTCCTTCATAAGGGTCTGCCATGATATTCACAAATTCCATATCAGGAGATCCATAATTCCAAACCCGAGCGGCGATATCCTTTCGAACGTAAAGCTTCATTTGATCTGCTGGGCTCCAGTTGGCTAAAGAAATTGTTTTGTTAGTTGCCTCAGCATATTTCTGGTAATCTCGCAGAAGCCAGATACGGAAGATTCCTTCCCGGAGAGCAGGGTCTGTCAGTGCATTGCCTATTCGTTCCCAGGTTAAGTTGTAATAGTCTTGGTTGGGCCAGACGATCCGATTATACGTAAATTCATAGTAAGCGCTGCCTACCACCGGTTCCAGTTTAGCGTAGTTGTTATTACCCACCAGGATTACCGGTGCATTTCGTAAATCCCGGGTGGGGTTTTCTCCGTAGTAGCGCTGATTATCATAATTCCTGAGGTACCACCAGTAAGGATAGGTGGTTTCGTTGTCAAAGGCAACTTCCATCGCCAGACCATCGCTGGTCCGGTAGGAGAGTTCTTCGATTTGAGCCAGTGCTTCCTTAATACCCCGCCCCCCGTGGGCGTAAACCAGGTATTCTGTGGGATTATCATAGTTGATATAGGCAGCCTGGACAGCAGTATGGGTGGTCAGCACGACCAGGACAAGGCTCAGGGATAAGACAATTGAGATCCAGACCTGAGTTAGTTTCCATGATTTAACCAGGGACCAGAGCAAGTATCCGCAGATAACGGTGATCAGGAAGGAGGTTATGAAGTTTCCAGAAGCTCTCAGCTGGAACATTTCCTGACCCTGAAAGGGAGGATTGGAAGAAAGCAAAGTTCCGAATACTCCGGCAAATCCAGTCAGGAAGACCAATATGAGGGTGATAACCACCCACCCTTTGTTTTCCGAGAAGGACTTCCAATCAAAGCGGGACATTAATTTCTGGAATCCTCAGGCTGAGAGCAGAATCAACGGGAAGGCGATATGGACTGTCAGCCAGGGCATTTTTTCTCCCGCGATGGGATAGGCGATTAAACTAGTAAGGGACCAGAAAGCCAGTAAAGCGAAAACAGGCACCTTTTGATCGATTTCTTGAGTGTTTTTTTCATCAGTTTTAGGAGGAGGATTGAATATTCGTTTTACACCTACGCCAATAATCGTTGCTAATCCGCCCAGGGCAGGCAGATATTCATATATTGGAATCTGGATCAGCCAGTAGTAATACCAGGGCTGGCTTCCGCGCTCAACTACCTGTTGTTCAAGCCAATATCCCAGGGATCCCACCAGCCCGGTGAAAAAACCCGTTCCATTAGTAAAAACCGTGGTGTAAAGGATAGTAAAGGGAATATAAAATATGGCCGCATTGATCAGCCATTCTTTACGATTCCATAACAATCCTGTTGTGACTGCTATAGCCGTCAAGATCAGGATAATTGCACCGGTATTTATCATCCCCTGATTGGAATAATCAAGAGAGTTCATTCCCAGGAGATTGGCTGGAAATGGCGCCAGTTGAGGTAGAACCAGCGTTCCTAACAGGAGCAAGGCGCTGAAGGAAGGCAGCAGCTTAAGTTTACTCCAGGTAAATCCTCGAATAGAGCAGTAAAGAGACCCCAATAAGAAGACCCCGACCAGTCCCAGGGGAATGGCTATCATTGGATCCATGCCGGCTGGCTGCTGATCTGGAATTGGAAATTCAGGCGTTATCCTTTGAACAACAAAACTGATGCTGAGGAATAATCCTGCCAGGATTAATCCTATCTGGAAAGGCCTTCGTAATGCAGGTTTTTCCCACTCCCGTTTTGTTAAATCAGATATAAATACCAGCCCAAGGAAGATCATAGCCTGGGCTGTGTAAATAAAGGCGGTTTCCTTGGCAGTGAAATGCAGTACTGTAGCTGCTGTTAACCAGTATAAAAAACGGGGGGAACTGGTTTCCAGGTAGCGCAGTATAGCCCAGAGGGTCACTACCCCAAAAAGAGCAGAGAAGGATTCATTCCGGACATAGCGGCCGTAATAGAGCATGAAAGGAGAGATCAAAAACATCAGAGCTGCTGCCAGGGTCCCCCAGTTGCCGAGATACCGGCGGTATTTCCAAAGAAACAGGATAGTTACCACACTGGTGATTGCAGCCGGGACTCGGGTTGTATAATCACTGTCTCCCAGGAGAAAATAAATCAGGGCAAGAAAATGGAACTGGAAAGGACCGTGGGTGATGGGATCATGGCTGTAGCCCATTCCCCTAAATAATCTCCAGGCATAATAGACATGCGAAGTTTCATCATGACTTATCACCCGAGCGCCCAAATCGTAAAACCGGGAGATGACAGCGAGCAGCAGGATGATGCCAAAGATGATGACCACCCAGGAGATTTTCACATTGGACAAGGCAATTGTATCCAGCCAGGATTCTTTATTTTGATCGGCACTGTTTTCCATATTTATCCTTTTTTGTTTTTGGTACCTTTCAAATCATTGATCTCTTTTAGGGTCAGTTCCCGCCATTCACCTTGTTTTAGTTCACCCAGGTTTAAACTGGCAAGCCTGACCCGGATTAACCGTTTTACAGGCAGACCAGAAGCGTCTCCCATGCGGTGGATCTGGCGGTTTTTTCCTTCCTTAAGTATAACGCCAAGCCAGGTTCCGTCACTATCTTGTTTTTCAATCCATACTTCAGCAGGCAGTGTACGGATGTTTTCCTCCAGTTTTACCCCTTTTTCCCAGGCATTAATCTGTTCTTTTGAAGGTTTCCTGGTGACAAGAACGCGGTATTCTTTCTCATGTTCATAACGAGGGTGGGTGAGGAAATTGGTCAGCTCGCCATCATTTGTCATCAAAACCAAGCCTTCACTGGTGAAGTCCAGGCGGCCAACGGGATATAATCGCCCCGGCAGGTTGATTAGTGATCTGACGGTAGGGCGGGTGTCCGGAGAGATAACGGTGGAGAGAACTCCTTTCGGTTTGTGGAGAATTATATAGCGCAGCTGTTCCGGGGAAGAAACGGGTTTCCCATCTACTGAAATTTCGTCTTCATTTGGATCAGCTTTCATCCCCAGGGATACTGTTAGACCATTTACTATTACCCGTCCTTCGCTGATCAGAGTTTCACAGCTTCGGCGGGATCCATATCCGGCTTGAGCGAGGATTTTTTGAATTCTAGTTTTCATACTCACAGATGCTGTGCTGCAGGATGGAATAGAGGAAAGTTAGTTGTTGCTCCGCTCAGCCTTTCAACACTTTGGGATCGGTGGATTCCAGATGTTCTTCAAATTCCAGGGGAGGAAGTTCTTCATAGGAAGCCAATCCAAAATATTTCAGGAAATCAGTTGTTGTACTGTAAAGAATGGGACGGCCTGGACCTTCCTCCCGACCGACATCATCAATCAATCCTTTGCTCAATAAGGTCCGCAGTACACCATCGCTGTTTACTCCCCGGATGGAGTCGATTTGGGGTCTGGTAATTGGCTGTTGATAAGCAATGATGGACAGTGTTTCCAGCGCTGCCTGACTGAGTGTGCTGGTAGTTTCCAATTCCAGGAGACCTTCAATGATATGTGCTGCCTCCGGTGCGGATGTGATTTGAACTTTTCCATTATGGTGCTGGAGGCGAATACCCCTACCTGCGTAGAGCCCATCAAGCTCTTCAAATGCGTTTTTCACGACCCGGGGAGTTACCTCCAGCAGAGTCCCAATTTGTTTAGCGTTGATAGGTTCTGGAGATACAAAAAGAATAGCTTCTACCAAAGAAGTAAGATCTAGGGGTTGTTTTTGGTCCGAATCTGAGAATTTTTCTTCTGTCATGCTATAATCTGGAATTAGACTGGATAAGGAGGGTTTTTGACCCTCTTAATTGTGTTTATAAGATATAGATTTCTATCATGAGATTATACCATTTTATTAAAGTCGTAATTGCAGCCTGTATTCTTCTCCTTGCTGGATCAGCCTGCTCCTCTTCTCCTCCGCTACCTACTCCTCAGGAAGAAATTTCTGTTCAGATAGAAGTGGATGGACAATTCTTGACTGCCTCAGTTCCAGCTGGAAGTGCAGTGAGTACTGCTCTGGAATCGGCTGAAATCACGTTGACTGGGAAAGACCGAGTGGAGCCTGCGGGAGTTGTTTTACTTACAGATGATGCAGTGATCCGGGTGATCCGGGTGGAAGAAATCATCGAAAGCGAGCAGGTGGTTATCCCTTTTCAGGTAATCCGCCAACCTACGGAAAACCTGCCTGCGGGGCAAGAAAAGTTGCTGCAAGCAGGCAAGAATGGACTCAAAGAAGTCGCTTATGTGCGGGTCTTTGAAGACGGACAGGAAGTTTCCTTCGGGGAAATTAACAGCCTGGGAATAGATGAAGCTGTGGATGAGATAATCCTGGTTGGAGTTCAGTCTGCTATTGCCCCGATTTCCCTTCCCAGTCCTCTGGTATATATATCCAATGGAAATGCCTGGATGATGGATCAGTCAACTGCGAATCGATTTTTGATAGTCCCCACCGGAGATCTGGACGGCAGGATTTTTCGTCTCTCCAGGGATGGAAATTGGCTTCTGTTTTCCCGAACTGAAGAGGACGAAGATATCATTAACTCTCTTTGGGCAGTTGAAATTAGTTCTTATGGAAATACCCTTGTAGAGTTGGACACCGAAAATGTGATCCATTTTGCAGATTGGGTACCGGGAACAGAACAGGAATTTGCTTATTCATCGGTGGAACCCAGGATTTCCGCTCCCGGCTGGCAGGCGAATAACGACTTAATTGTAAAGAGATTCAGCGTAAGTGGCTGGACCTCAACAGTTGATACCCTGCAGGATACCAATTACGGCGGTGTATACGGCTGGTGGGGAACAGATTTTCAATACTCCCCTGAGGGAGATTTCCTTGCTTTCGCAAGTCCGGATCAGGTCGGGATCATAACCACTGCGGAAGATGAAGAGCAGGTGCAAGAAAAAATAATATTACTGGAGATTACTCCCTATAAAACCCAGGGCGATTGGGCCTGGATGCCCGGTATTGGCATTGGACCCCTTGGCAATGTGATTTATTCAGTGGATCATGCTGCCCAGGAAGGCAACTTGTCCACTGAGGAATCCCCGGTCTTTGATTTGGTGGCGATTCCTTTAACTGGCGGTGGCGCGAGTCGGATTGTTCATGATGTTGGAATGTTTGCTTATCCTCTGCCTTCCCCGGTTCGGGCAAAACCCTCTGGAGAAGCCTCATACCAGGTAGCCTATTTGCAGGCAGTGTTCCCGGAACGGAGCGCGACCAGCAATTACCGGGTGGCATTGATGGATCGGGATGGATCCAATCAGCATCTGATTTTCCCTGCTATAGATAAGCCTGGGCTGCAGCCTTCATTAGGATGGGGAGCCTGGTCACCAGAGGAATTTGAAATTGGAACTGATTATCCATTAGCTGTGATCTATGAGGGAAACATCTGGATTCTCAGCCCGGAAACCGGTGATTTTTGGCAGGTGACAGGAGACGGACGAGTGCAGGGATTGGACTGGTGAGAAAGGAGAAAATATGAGAATTATTGTCACAGGGGCAGCCGGATTCCTGGGATCTCATTTATGTGATCGATTGTTGAAGGAAGGTCACGAAGTCATCGGGATGGATAACTTCATCACCGGAAGACCTGAAAACCTGGCTCATTTGGGGAACCAGGAGCGCTTCACATTCATCGAACATGATGTTTCAAATTTTATTGAGGTTCCGGATGGCGGCGTGGATGCGGTAATGCATTTTGCTTCTCCAGCCTCTCCTAATCCAAATTCTCCTTATGGATATGTAAATTTGCCCATTCAAACCATGAAAGCAGGAGCACTGGGGACATTAAATTCTCTCGGTGTAGCCCGAGCCTACAGCGCCAGATTTTTACTGGCATCCACCAGTGAAATTTATGGGGATCCACAAATTCACCCCCAACCCGAAACATATTGGGGTCACGTGAATCCTATCGGGGAGCGTTCGGTCTATGATGAGGCAAAACGTTTTGCAGAAGCATTGACCCTGGCCTACCATCGATATCATGGGATTGATACCCGGATTGTCCGTATATTTAATACTTATGGTTCCCGTATGCGCCTGGATGATGGTCGTGCTGTCCCTAATTTTATTAAACAGGCACTGAACGGTCAGTCACTTACTATTTATGGTGATGGATCTCAAACACGGAGTTTTTGTTACGTAGATGACTTGATTGAAGGGATTTACCGCTTACTGCTCTCTGATGAACACCTGCCTGTAAATCTCGGCAATACAGATGAAAAGACAATTCTAGAGTTGGCTGAAATTGTGAACAGTCTATTTAAAAATGATGGTGGATTGACTTTTCTGCCTGATAAGCGGGGCGAGGGTGATCCTCAGCGCAGACGTCCTGACATCAGCCGGGCACAAAAAATACTAAATTGGAAACCAACTATTAGTCTCGAAGACGGGTTAAAGAAAACCATTCCCTACTTTCAGGAAAATACCTAATCTCCCATGAAAATTAAAAGCATTTTGAATAATCCCCAGGAGCGGGAAAGATTCCTGAAGTTCAGTGCTGTGGGTGCGTTTGGTGCCCTGGTCGATTTCAGCACCTTCCATTTGCTGATGAGCCTGCTTGGAATCTTGCCTGTTTTGTCCCAGGTATTTTCCTTTACCGCAGCAATTATCAGCAATTTTATCTGGAATCGATTCTGGACTTATCCTGATTCCAGATCCAAACCAATATCTCATCAGCTGGTCACTTTTTTTGTAGTAAATATCATTGGTTTGGGAATCAGAACACCGATCTTCGCCGGGTTGGAAGATCCGTTTCGAAGATTGTTTTTTCGGGTTTCGTTCCTACCGATCGGTTTTGTGACTGCAGATCGACTGGGCTATACATTTGCTCTCGGAATCGCAGTTGTGGTAGTGATGTTCTGGAACTTCTTTATTAATCGGGTGTGGACCTATAACGACGTGGAGTGAGCGGCTTATCCTCTAAATTCGGCAGACCTCCGAGGTTGTCACAACCTCGGAGGTCTTTACGACCTCGGGGGTTTAAATTAAATTTAACCTGAACGGACGCTATCAACTATCGGGTTTAGAGCGGTTTATCCTCTAATGATAAATGTCTGATTGGATACAATAGACCTCCGAGGTCAGGGAGACCTCGGAGGTCTATATTTAGAAAAACCAGTAATTTGAGTATAATGAGGGCAGCAATCAGAGATTAAGGAAAGCTTATGGATGAGAAAGAGATTAATTCCAACAAGGGAGAACCTGAGCTCATTACCAAAGTAGGCTCGCTTCAGGAATTACTTGAACGCGCATCTGGTGTGCGAGCCCTGGTTGACTATGGGCTGGAAGATGCCGGTTTAGCGGAGAATATCCCCTTTCCGTTTTTAGCGTTGGTAGGACAACCGCAAATGAAACTGTCTTTGCTGCTCTCTCTGTTGAATCCCAACCTGGGGGGTGTGCTGCTGATTGGTCCGCGGGGAACCGGCAAATCGACCGCAGTGCGCAGCCTGGTGGATTTGCTGCCTGACGTAAAACGGAGTCTGTGTTATTACGGCTGCATGGAAGTAGATGTTGAAGCTGGTGGGATGGATGCAGTCTGCCCCGATTGTGCCCAAAGATTTGGTCAAGGTGATCCTTTAACAAAGTTTGAGAAAGTCAACCTTGTGGAATTACCACTCAACGCCACGCTGGAAGATGTGGTCGGCGGATTGGATCCCAGGGAGAAAGCTAATTCCCGGCTGCGTCTGAAACGGGGCATATTATCTCGGGCAGACCGTAACCTACTTTATGTAGATGAAGTGAATTTACTCACAGCCCAGATCGTGGATGCCATTCTGGATGCCGCAGCCCAGGGGCAATATACTGTCCGGCGGGGTGCGATGTCGGCTACCTATCGATCCAATTTTACCCTGATCGGGTCGATGAATCCTGAGGAGGGGCATTTGCGCCCCCAGATCATGGATCGTTTTGGTTTGAGGGTGGTTGTAAAAGGATTGGAGACAAAAGAAGACCGTCTGGAAGCATATCAGCGGACTCGGGCTTACAAGGAAAACAGTCGGGCATATGCTGCCCAATATGCACCTTCTACCCGGTTGTTCAGGGAGGAAATCCAGGCTAGCCGGGAAAAAATGAAGAACGTTGAACTCCCGGATAAGATCGCTCAAACCGGTTTGGAATTAATTGAAAATCTGGAGCTGGACTCTCTCCGGGCAGAGATTACGTTGTTTGAAGCTGCCAGAGCCCATGCCGCGGCAGATGCCAGGGACAAGGTCAATTTGGAGGATATCCGCGTTGTAGCCCCCATGGCGCTTCGCCTGCGGCGGTCCAGTTTTATTGATCAGTATCTCGCAGATCAGAGTACAGAAACCGAACTGCTTGAAAAGGCCATAAACGAACTTATTCCCGCTGAGGATTCCAAAAAGGATTAGCCAGAGATGGGCAATTTAGCAGTCATCGGGGGGAAAGTTAAGGGTTTTAACCTGCTGTCTGTTCCCGGTGAGGGGACCAGGCCGATCATGTCCAAGGTCAAAGCAGCCATTTTTAATATCGTCTCGCCGTATATCTTGGGGTCTACCTGGTTGGATTTATTTGCCGGTACAGGAAGTGTGGGAATTGAAGCGCTCAGCAGAGGTGCAACTTTTGCCAGATTTATCGACAATAATAAAGGTGCCATAAAAACGATTAATGCCAACCTGGACCACACAGGATTGGCAGATCAAGCAGAGGTCTGGCAAAAAAATGCTTTATCAGCCCTTGATGGTACAGCTGACCGCAAATTTGATTTTGTGTATGTTGCCCCCCCACAGTTTAAGAACATCTGGTCAAAAACTCTGCAAGTCATTGATCAAAACCCCGATTGGCTGTTGGATGACAGCTGGATAATCGTTCAGATTGACAAAGTAGAATACGAAGAGCAAACCCTCGAAAATCTGAAACTTTTCGACCACCGGACTTACGGCAGTACAGAATTGATCTTTTATATGGTAGAGGATGGAGTTGATTCAGAACTGGAAAACTCTGATAAATAATATTTCTGGCAAAGAATTATGAAATTTATCAAGAGACGGGATCCTGAAAGGATGCCGTCTCCATTAATATTAATCACCAAAATGCACTTCTAGTTTTCCCTCCTGGTTATATCGATAGTGAGCAGAAAAGGGAGGATCACCCGGAGATTGATCCATCACCCTGGGAAGCAGCAGGGGCAAATCATCAACCAGGGCTTTGGATTGAATCTCGTTGAACGGCACCCATTCCAGTTCACCTTCCTCGGAAGCTAATGGGGTCCCCTCAGAGCAGAACCCTTTCATAACATAGAGACCAACCCCGATACTTTCCCCTGCATCCACTGTGACTGTTCCGCACAACCAGAGTGCTTCCGGCTTTAACCCGGTTTCCTCAAGAATTTCCCTTCTCGCGGCAGTGATTACATCTTCGCCCCGTTCAATATGCCCGCCAACACCGTTATACCGATTGGCCCAGATACGTTTATGGGAGGCTCCCTTTAATAATAAAACTGATTCCCCGCGAGTGATAAAGATCAACGTACGGGGAATCAGCAGATAACGGTCTTTTATTACACCTTGATCGGAAGCTGTCATATTAATCTGCGAGATCTGCGGTGTCTTCCTGTTTTACTCCGCTCAGCAGGTAATCCTCCAGGTTGGGTTCAATGACCACCTTGCGGATATGCTGTTCTACGTATTGACGGGTATCAGCCACGCCGAGTCTGTCAAAAAGATCCCGGAATTGAACTTCCCAGGCAGCAGTGATCTTTGCCAACTGGTCTGTAGAAATTCCCCAAATCTTTTTCTTGAATTCACCCAAAGCCCGTTTGCGGGTCTTGTAGTAAAACTGCTCATCAGTTTGTCCTGATTTGCGCTCATGAGAGTGGTTCTCATCCAGGTAGGCATAGATTTCACTCTTAAGATCTACAGGCAGCTCATTATAGAGGATATTCTGGAAATTAGTTGCCAAGTGAACTTCAAGAGTTTCATATTCAGCAAATTTGCTGAAGGCGGTTTCCGGTAATGTGGATGCACCGTGCTGTACAGCGCCGCCCAGTCCGTAGCTTTCCCTGGCGACTTTCCCCAGGAGCTGGAGCAGATCAAAATCCACAGCGACGTCTTTGATGCTGCCATCGGGGAGAACCACTCCACCGTGGGAGGTTCCAGTCAGTACGCTGATTTTGCTTAAACCCACTTCATCAGAAGCAATTTTCTTCAGATCGGCAAGATAATTGTCGAGGAAAGCCCGCAGTTCTTCCTCCGTGGAGTTCTCTTCACCAACTTCACCAATTTCTCCCCCGATTGAGACGGTGATGCCTTCCGGTTCCAACCCCCGGATGTATTGGGTGAACATAGCGGTTAGTTCTGAATTTAATACCTGCTGTTCTACGACAGTATTTTTGCTCAGATCAACCAGGGTTGAAGCATCCACATCGATGTTGAAAAAACCAGCATTCAATGCTTCCCTGGTAAGATCTTTCAGAGACTTGATTTCCGGGTCGGGATTTTCTTGATAACGCGAGGCGGAGATCTGGTAGTGGTCACCCTGAATAAATACCGGCCCTTTATAACCAGCGGAAATAGCAGCACCCAGGATATTTGCTGAGTACTCAGAAGGCCGCTGGTCGGTATAACCGGTCTCAGAGCGGGCAATCTCAAAGATAAAAGCGCCTGCCTGGACCTTATTGGCGATCTGGAAAATAATCCTGGCTGCGTAGAAAGTGAGTCCACGCAGATTGATTGCCGGCACAGTGAAACTGTTCGGCACTTCACCCCGTCCGCGGGCAAGGTAAAGGTCATGGATGGAATGGGGGTAAATACCCGCAGCTACAGCGATTTTTCTGACCAGGAAACGGGCAATATAACGCCGATCTTCCTTTTCATCCAAAACTGCTGCCTTAACAAGGTGTTCAATGTTTCCGCGAAGTTTGTCCTCATCGAGGATCCTGACCAGGCTGTCCTTAAGTTCAACAGAGCCATCCAGTAGATTGATTAATTCCTGTTGTTGTTTAAGATACATTGTTTCTCCTTTGGTTCAATAATTCATGATGCAAGTTCATTATAAACCGTCTCCTAATAACCGCAAGGGAAAGCAACGATATCGTGTAAATTTCGTATATTATATGTATCAGATATTCATTAAATCAAAAGAAGCAGTACCTCAAGACTTAATCATTATCATGTATAATAAAAAATGCAGGAAATGAGAATTCCACAGAGGAGGAATGATGACTGATTACCAGAGCCAAATTGAATCCCAGAGGGGCAAAATTAAAGAACTGCTCCTCAAAGTACCCGGATTTAAAGGATACATAGAACTTGAAGATCGGCGGACTGCAGATAAATTATTGCGGGATGCCGTGGCGGACAGCTATCAGGAACAGCTGGATAAGCTAACAGCAATTCAGACAGAATTTGTTGATCGGGGAGATCTGTCATACGTTGATGATCTCGAAGCTGTTGTGGTTAAACTACGCACGTTCATCGACCGGATCAGCCACGCGACCTACGGGTACTCCAGTTTCTTCTCAGTCATTAAAGTAGATGCTGAAAAACTGGATAAAATCTATGATTATGACCAGGCTTTATTAAACGGGATTGGCAGTTTATCTGCTGCCCTGGAAAGCCTTGAAACAATTGAAGACCCTGAGCAACTGAAAGATTTGATCAAAGACTTGAAAAAACAGGCTCAAGATATAGTTACCAAAGCTGATCAGCGTAAGGATGTAATCACCCATGAAGATGAGATCATCAGTGACGGCGAAATCATCGAAGGTGAATTTGTCAGCGATGATGAAATCCCTAATGAATGAACCTAGATAAATAGAGAGGAGTAAAATCAATGGCCAGGATTTTTGACATAATTGAATACCCGAATGAAATGCAGGATGAATTGATTCACCGCTTCCCGGAAGGGGAGTCAGGAGACTTCAGAATTGGATCTCAGGTGATTGTCCGCGAATCCCAAACCGCAGTTTTTTTCCGGGATGGAAAAGCCCTGGATACATTTGGTCCGGGCCGCCATACCATTGCTACGGCAAATATTCCCCTGCTTGTAGACCTGATAGGAAAAGCGTTTTCCGGCAAAACTCCCTTTACTGCGGAAGTATATTTTGTTTCTCGCAGGGAATTCCCGGATGAGAAATGGGGTACTCCCCAGCCGATTATTGTCCGCAATCCAGGAATGGGCCTGGGAGTCGCGCTGCTGAAAGGTTTCGGAACCTACGGTTATCAGATTTCTGAACCGCAGCAGTTTGTGACCCAATTAGTCGGTGCTCAAGGGATCTTCCGAACCCAGGATATTGAAAACCGCCTCCGGCATATTTTGCTGACCACAATGACTGATTTACTGGGCGAAACTGCCCGCGAGCATGACGTTGCAGAGCTGGTTGGCATGGTGAGTGAATTAAGTGCCGGGGTCCGGGCGAAATCCAGCGATCAGTTTGCCGCCCTGGGATTGGAGCTGAAGACCTTCCTGATCGCTAACCTGCGTCCCTCAGAACAGTCTGTTCAGGAATTGCGGGATATGGGTGTGCTGGATACAGAAACCTATACCCGACTGCAGGCTGCAGATGCCCTGCTTGAGGCAGCCCAGAATCCCAGTGGTGGAGCTGGATTAACCGCAGGAATTGGCGCCGGTATGGGTGTAGGCAATATAATCAATCGATCTCTTCAGGACATGACGGGCGGCGGAGTAGCTGCCGGTGCTGCCGCAGCAGGTGGAATGCCGGATGTGATGAGCCCGGCAGAGGCAGCTCAGATCCTGAAAGTTTCCGAGGAAGACGTACTGGCAGCCATTAAAGCCGGTGATTTGAAAGGCAAACAGCTGGGCAAAGCCTATCGCATCAGCAAAGATGCCCTGATGGCTTTCTTAAACGAATAAAAAAATACAAAGCTGGACAGTAAAAAAAGCCCGGAGTAATTTTCTCCGGGCTTTAATGTTAAATCAATCAAAGAAGGGTTAATTTGAAGGGGTAATCCCCAGGAAATCCTGCACTGTATTCAGAACAGGTATGGGGAGAGGGGTGTCTCCTTTGGCTTCTTTGCGGATAACCTTTTTCAACTGCCGGGCATGAAGAGTGGGATAAGGGGCGTTTTCCGCATCTACTTCAGCGAGTTCATTGGTGAAAACCAGGGCAGATTTGATAACCGGAAGTTCAAAATCAGGAATATTCCCCAGGCCTTTCTGGAGCCGTTTTATTGCGGAGTCGATATCCTGGTCAGGGTTTCCGATACTGTCCTGGGCAAAGAACTTCAGGTAAAAGTTCCCGCCGATTTTCTTCCAGCGTCCTTTCTTGTCATCGAAAATGATTTTTCCTTTAATTAAATGGGGAAACAGGATCCAGATACCTGCTGGACCAATCAGAAGATGGTCTACAGGGCTTTGGTAATGGTAGAGAACATATTGGTCATCCAACCCTTTGAGGGCATTATCCAGTTCCTGATCAGGACGGGGAGAACGCCCAAAACGGTTGGTGTAAAAGATACCTACCTGAGAAAGAATAAAACCCAGGATTAAAGCTACCATGGAATAAATGATTTGATCCTGGTACTGAAAACTGAGGTACATTCCTCCGCCAAGGATCGCAATAGCAATAATTCCGCTGTATTTGCCAATCTGGGTATTGCGCTTGATTAACTTTTCATTCCGGACAATGATCATTTACTCTACTCCTTTTTAAGCTCCTGATTACCCTAATTGAGATTGAATAGCTTCCTTTAAACTGGGCAGTAATTGAGTGTCAATGGCCTGTTTTGCCCGTTTGATCGAGTTGACCAAAGCGAAATCGTCAGACCGCCCGTGACCTACAAATACCAACCCGTCAATCCCCAGCAAGGGAGCGGCGCCGATTTGGCGAGGATCAAGGAGTTTTCTTAGATTTTGAAATGCCGGCATTGCCAGGCCAGCGCCGATTTTTGTCCGTAAGCTTCCCCTCAATTCTTCTTTCATGACATCCAGCAGCAATTTCGAAACCGATTCGCTGGTTTTGATGAGAATATTGCCTGAAAACCCATCACAGACAATGACATCCACTGCCCCGCCGAAGAGCTCTTTCGGCTCTGCATTGCCAACAAAATTTAAGGAGCTTTTAGCAAATAGGGGGAAAGTATCTTTAACCAATTGATTGCCTTTGCCTTCTTCTTCTCCGTTTGAAAGTAATCCAACTCTCGGGCGCTTTATACTGAGTACTTTTTCGGCATAAATTGATCCCATGATGCCGAACTGAAGAAGATATTGGGGTTTGCAATCCGCATTGGCGCCAATATCAACGACGATGGCAAAACCTTCTTTTGTGGGCAGAATTGTAGTCAATGCCGGGCGTTTGATTCCTGGAATGCGGCCCAACCTGAATAATCCATTGGCCATGGCTCCCCCGGTATTTCCTGCTGTCACAAACGCATCCGCTTGTCCAGCTTTTACCATATCCATCCCTACAGCCATGGAATTATCTGCTTTTCGGCGCGCATTACGGGCGGGTTTATCAGTCATTTCCAGGATCTCAGGCGCATGAACCAATTCAACCCGGGGATCTTCCGGTTTTTGATCCAGCAGCGGTTGTAATTTTTCTTTTTGACCGACAAGAAATATTTTGGTATCCAATAGTTCCGCAGCCTGGAAGGCAGCATTTACTTCTGGAAGAGGAAAATCATCGCTCCCCATGGCATCAAGGACTATGGACATGGTTTATCTCCTTTGTTGGCGTTTATTAATCTTGACAATGCTCTCTGGAAGATTATAATACCACTGCCACCCAGCAGAGAAAACCCCTGCCTGTTGGGAGGTAATAAATCAGCGCTGGTGCTGGAATTGGCAGACAGGTATGGTTGAGGGCCATATGCCCCTAGGGCGTGCGGGTTCGATTCCCGCTCAGCGCACTAAAAAAACCGCCAGATGGCGGTTTTTTTTGTGTTAATGAAGTTCTAGAAGGAAGTTCTGCCGGGTTTTCTTTATTCTTTCTTGGTGCTGAATTTAAAAGGGGTGTACAGCGGGCAGAAAGAAACAAAACTTGTAATAACGAAAATAATCCCGAAAACAAGCAAAAGGATGCCCAATATTCCTGTGACTGTGCCGCTGAAATACAGATAAGCGAATATGATTGCGGCCAATATTCTGATGACCCGGTCAGCAATTCCCATATTTTTAGTAAATTTCATTTTTTCTCCTTGACTGATTAACAATTTATTCCAGGCACTCAGACGCTTTGGAAGGTTTATTTCTTACTTGAATAATCGTTTACTCCAGATTGATTTTCCTTTACTTACTGATAAAACCATTGCTATAACAAGAAAAGCTGTTGGTAATTGCAGGAAAATTCCTTGGAAGGAGGGCAAATCACCGGAGGTGGAGAATGTTTTCTCAAAGTTCTAGTGCCTATCGAACGGAAAATCCAGATCAAGGTAAATCCCCGGCTGAATTAACAGGAAGCCTTGCAGAAGCAAATGGATTTGATCTAAGTTATCTGTTGGAAAATTCACGGGGCGAGCTGGCTCCGGGACAGCTCTCTTTGTTGTATTCCCCCTTATTTATCTCTTTAATATTTATGCTTGTGCCAGCAGGATTCCTGGGGTATCAATTATACAGTCAGGGATTTATTAAGCAGCTCACCACGCTGAATTTGCCGCTGGGTGAAGTTATTAGCGCAATGCCTCAAGGGCTGCTTATTATGGGAGGAATCTTGCTCTTGATCACGGTCCTGGGTTTGTATTTTTTCATCATCACCACCCTGGATTTTCTGGGCAGATCAGTTCAAGTCCTGGAAGGTGTGGGTGTGGGAAAGGTTACAACCTCAACAGATGATGACGGGAGTAAAACAACCAATTTGTATTATGTGGTCGCCGGACAGCGTTTTAAAGTAACCAGAAAAGCTTTTGAGGTATTTGAATGGGGAAGAAAATACCGGGTGTATTTTACACCCCAGCGCAAGGTGCTGGTTAACATCGAAGTTGTCGAGTAAGAGGGTTTCTTTTTCTGCTGGAATGAATTGGAAAAATAACGGAAGAGCTCAGTGGCTGCTGGGTTCCAGTTTTCAGTAATCAGTATTCAGTATATTCCAATTTGACGAATCTCGCTTCACCCCGTCACCTTGTCTCAAAGTCACCGAGTTAGTTTGTAGGTGGTCAGGTGCAGCGGGGGTTAGCCGACTAGGTTGCTTTTATTAGCATCTTAGATATATAGATTATTAAGGATCAACCAAGTGTTTCCGAGGATTATGCGCGCTTCTCCTCGATACGGCTCTATGAGATATCGATTAGACGAGATCTCATGCATGCCTCGGTCTCCTCCGATCATTGATGCATTTGGATTTTTGTGCTCGAGTAAAGCGTGGGATCGATCATTCTTTGGGTCTATACACTCTCTAGCGTGTGCAAGTACATCTTCGGTTATTCGTGTGTTGCTGAAATCGAGATCGTAAACACACCTGCCAAGGGTCCAGTTACCCTCGGGTAAAGCGTCATGCTGCTCCTGGAACTCGAGTTTAAGTATTCGTTCAACTACTGCTCCTGATGCGAGAATGCAGGCTTGAAATTGGCCAAGCACGTAACAGTAAGCTGATTCCAACCAAAGTGTGAGTATCGACCATCTAAGCGCTGATATTGAGCTGTCGGGCTTAAGATCAAGTACAAGATTTGGTAATGCGTTGAACGGGTCAAGAGCATTTGGCGATGTGGCCTCATATAGATCGGCTAGGTTATCCTTCCACCGATCTATCCGCCATTCCAAACTGGTTTCAAAATCATTGTTGATGGACATAAAAACCTTCCGTTTCCCTGACGACAAAGCCGGCTAACGCCCGCCTCAGCGGCTGGGCGGACCAGCTGGGACTTTGTCTCCTTCCCAACCATCATAACATCCACTGACCATCTAATTTTGGCGCACCGTGTAGC
>JBARSJ010000002.1:0-1525 GCA_049644685.1 Anaerolineales bacterium | reverse complement strand
GTGCAGCTCCGCCTGGTTCATATTCATGGTACTGGATCAGGAGCCGGCCTGTCCTGGTGGATCAGCTCCGCCAGGTGCAGCGCCAGGATCATAACCTGTTTCTTTTTGAAACACTTTTTGAATTATGAGAGTTTCTACCCCTGGGGTTGTTTGTTCTTTACCCCCCACCGGTAGGGGTATGACTTGCTTGATTTTAGAACGATAGTGCTTTATAATATTGACAGGTTGACACGCAATCAGCCCGGGATCGGGACGGCAAACCCAATCCCCCCCCCGCATCAGCCAGGAGGTTCCTAATGGCTCTAACATTTGACTTGTTTGAAACTGGCGTACCCGTTGATTGTTCGTTTTCTTGCCCTGATTGTGGAAACACTTATTTATATCAGGATGGTGAAGTCTATCTTTGCGACGCTTGTGGTGTCTGGTTTACTGATCCCACGATTGATGAATTCCCTGAGAATACTTCCAATGAATATTAATATCTCGCGTGGTGATGTCGTTATTGTTTGCTTCGATGGTATCCAACGAATGGGACTTGTGATCTCTGCTATCAACAGTGGCGCTCATACCTGGCAGCCGCATGATGAATGGGAAATCGAATTTGATGATCCAATCTATGGCCCTACTTATTGGCATCAGGTCCCAAACCGTGATAGCAATTCTGTTATTGTCCTGCCTGGTGAATACATCCCTTTTCTCAAGGATATGCTCTAATCAATTCTACCGGGGGAGCGCTTCAACACCGATGAGCTCCCCCAGGAGGTAATCTCTATGTCTTACTTTCCAGTTTATTTTGAACATACTGATGATAAGATTTTTGGTCCTTTCCTGATCTGTAGTAATCCTTTGTCCTGTACTAATGCTGCAGATCTCTGCCAACATTGGTTTCATATTCATCAACCGCTTCACATGCTTTTCCGTGATCCTGACATTACTTTTTTTTCCACCGAAATATTGACTCTCCAACAATTCCAGGAGGCTTTATCCAATGATGCATGATAAATCCATAACTCAATTTTGCGACACTCTTGATCCAGAGCTGGTTACTGTCTTGGGCAACCGGGTTCACAATGCAAAGGACTTGGTCCAACTGCAACTGTCCCCTGGTCGCAGACCCCCAATCGTGGAAGTCACCCACGGTATTTATAACGTGATGTCCCAATCTCACCAGAACCAATTCTACCGAGTAAACGTGGGCGAGAAATCTTGCACGTGCCCGGATGCTGCTGCTGGTCGTGCTTGCAAGCACCGATTAGCTGTTTACATTTATAGGTCAATCATGGATGAAAGCATTCTTGAAAACCATGCCCGACACCAGGCTTCTCTCGAGCAGGATCGAAAAGCATTCAAGCTATGGCTATCCAAAAATCCTACTTCTGTGATTGATTTTGGTAATTGGAGATCCCACCCACACCAAGGAACCATCAATTATCTTGATCCAATATCCAAAGAGTACCTGGTCATTGATGTGCTGGCATCAGGGACTAAAATTCATCCGACGACCCAGGATGAATATGTCGAACTG
>JBARSJ010000001.1:0-6184 GCA_049644685.1 Anaerolineales bacterium | reverse complement strand
GTCCAACTCCAGGACTACAACTGCTCCGTTATAACCATAGAGGGCTTTCTGCACTTGCAGCTGGAAATCTTTTTCAAACGTGGTGTAGATTTCCGATGCCGGTCCGGCTTCTGCTCTGGCCAACTCGGTAAGAATCTTTCCCTCTCCATCAACGACATAAAGGACTCCACCCCGGTCACCGCTCAGGTAGGGTTCTCCCCATTTTTCCAAACCTTGTCCGCCAACTTTTTCATCCCTGGAATAACCGAGAATTCTGTAATCGTCTTCTTCTGCTTCCTGGATCCAGCGCACATATCCAATGGCTTGAGGTGCTACGCCTCCATTAAAATAATATCTGCCTTCAAAAGTCCTTACCAGCAGTCCGGTATTGGTATATCCCCCCAGGATTCCCAATCGTGATTCAATGGAATCCATCGAAATTGCGCCCAGCGGAATATACCAGTCTACATCAGGAGGAAAATCCTCATACATGGCTGCAATGACCTTCCAGGGTATATCAAGATCCCGTCCCAATTCTTTTAATAAATTTTCTTCTTTTTTGTTTTTAATCTGAGAAGGTGTGATCCCTAAGGATACAGCCTCTGAGTAACCGACAATGACACTGCCTTCCCGATCATAGATATTTCCCCTGGTGGGAACAAACCTTGAAAGCTGCAGCTGATTATCCCCTTCCAGTTCCGGGAAAATCAGCTTTTTTGACCAATCGATTTTCCATTCACCATCTGCCAGTGTAAGCGCAAGAATAATATCTCTATTTAAGCCATCGATCAACCGGCTGATGTAGTTTACATTAACTGCAACCTGCGCCTGTGTAGGATCGATAAAGGAAGACAAGATTGAATATTCCAGGGTTTCCAGGGCAAGTTCTACTGCCAGATCCCCGTAGAGTTGGGAAAAATCTTCCTCGCTGATCTGGAGTTGACTCTCAGGACTTAATTGAGAATACATAGATAAAAAATCATTTTCTTTCCAGCTGTTCATGTAGTCCATAGCAGCTGTTTCCACATCAGGAGCCTGGGTGGTCTGAACCACAGGAGTTGCTAATCCTGGTGTGGGTGTATTCTCCGTCTGGGTTCCTTCGGGATTTGATTTATTACATCCAACCAGGAATATCAGGAGAAGGAATAAACTTAAGTTTCTTTTCATATCAATTCGCTCACATTCTTATTGTACAGTTTCTTCATTTAGTATCGAGGTATAAACCGGGCATGAATATTTTATCGATGCCTGGCAGCGGTCTGCTACATCAAAATTCATTTCCAGATCTGCCTCTCTTAACATCAAGGAAAGGTGGCAAAGCGGCAATCCCATCACATTCGCAAAACACCCTTTAAAATTTGGGGCCGGATTGAAGCTATCATTCTGTATAGCATAGGCTCCAGCCTTATCAAAAGGATCACCACTGGCGATATATTCCTGGATTTCTGTCTCACGATACTCCCTCATCCGTACCTCTGTAAGGACTATCCTGGACTGAATTTTCTCTGATGAAAATTGATATACAGCAATTCCGGAAAGAACCTGGTGACTTTTCCCTTTTAACCTCTCCAGGATGTTTTTTGCATCCACTGGATCTTTTGGTTTTCCCAGGATTTGATCCTGATCAACAACTATTGTATCGGCAGCGATCACAACCACATCCTGGAGAGAACTCTCTCCCATTCTTTTCCCGGCGGTCAATGCCTTTTCTTTCGCTACCCTGAGGACATATTCCGCAGGTTTTTCTCCAGGAAAAATAACCTCTTCAACATCAGTTTCCACCACAATAAATTGATTAATCAGGTTACGCAGCAGTTCTTTCCGCCGGGGCGATTGAGATGCCAAAATATATGCTATCATGGATAAAAGGTGGAACTTTCCCGTCTCAATTTTCTCTTATTTCAACACAACAAATTCTATCACAGACTACTTTAATTAATATTTTGGATAGTAGAGAGGGTTTTTAGTCCCTGTTAATAAAAAAGTAAGTCAATTTCCGAACAGGTTTTGGTACAATGGCTTAGACATAAAATGTTAATACCACGTTCAAAAATTGGTTTTTTAAAGGGATTCCTGATTTGTTTCAGTTTGCTGTGCGCCACAACAACTGCCGGAGCACAGGCTGGCAGGGTAATTGAAATCTCCAGGCCTGAAACTGAGTCATTTCCTCTTATTACTTTATATTTTGATGTAACCGAGAGGGACAGCAAGTTGGTTACTGACCTCCTCGAAGCGCAGGTTTCTCTCACTGAAGATGGGATAGAACAGGATTTCCTGGATTATAAAATCCTCAACCCGGGCATTCAGCTGGTTACAGCATTTAACATTTCAGCACCTTTTGGAATCCAGGATATCAGCGGTAAATCGCGTTTTGATTATCTGTCAGAAGCCCTGGTCAACTGGGCAGAACTACCTCCCTCGTCCAACCCCGATGATTTAAGTATAGTAACCAATGATGGTGTTGAGATAACTCATTTAGATAACAGAGATGATTTTATTTCAGCTATGGAAGATTATACTCCCGACCTGGAGGAAACTGATCAGAATCTTAATGTCCTTTCCCGGGCAATTGAGATTGCCTCCGATCCTGTTAATCAATCCGGAATGAAACGGGTTGTATTGCTGTTTACACCCCCTACTACACCAGAAGAATCGACTGCCATTGAAAGCTTAATCTCACAGGCGAGAGATAATCAAGTAAAAGTGTACATTATACTGGTATCTTCTCCGGCTTTCTTTACCTCAACAGGAGCAGAGGTACTTCAGGGGTTAAGCTCAGAAACAAAGGGATATTATGCGACGTTTTCGGGTGATGAACCTGTACCTGATTTCACTATTTTGTTCTCTCCCCTGCGCAGTACTTATCTTATTAAATATCAATCTCAGATCGTAACTTCTGGTAATCACTTGCTGGATTTGTCCATTTCCTCAAATCTAGGAGAGAGTCAGGGGCAAAAGGAATTTTTCCTTGATGTCCAACCCCCAAATCCTATTCTAATCTCCCCTCCCCGGGAAATTACCCGGAAAATGGTTCTTTCTGAAAATGAGGTTGACTCCCAGGTTGATTTCGAACCCAAGTCAATTCCGCTGGATGTGATCATTGAATTCCCCGACGGACACCCACGGGATCTTGAAGAAGTTACTCTCCGGGTTGATGGAGAGATCGTTTCCAGAAAAACCGCTCCTCCATTTGACCTGTTTGATTGGGATCTGAGTTTATATGAGAAAAGCAGTGTTCACTACATCACAATCGAGGCAGTAGATACACTTGGTCTGAGCAGGCAAAGCATCCAAACACCAGTGGAAATCCTCATTGATGTTCCCCCACCCACCATCAGCTCCATCCTGAGCGATAACGCTCCTGCTTTTGCTGGACTTGGGCTGGTTCTTTTTCTGGGAATCATATTATTTATATTAGTATCACGCGGATCCATTAAGCCTACCTTTTATTTTGGTGGAAATCGGTTTTTTAAGAAAAAAAGAGAGCAGCTGAACAACCCTTCTCGGCTCAGGAAAAACACACCAACAAATGGCAATGATGATCCAGATCATTCAGGGGCTTTGATTCAGCGGCCGTTCCGGTTGGTTCCGATAAGCGATATCTCACAACAGCAGATTACAGAGCCAATCCAGGTGAGGGATAATGATGTGATCCTTGGAAATGATCCTACCTCAGCAACAATTCATATCCAACATCATTCTGTAGCCAAAAAACATGCCCGGATATCAATCCATACAAACGGAGACCATCTGATCTCGGATGAAGGATCATCTGCCGGGACCTGGATTAACTATAAACAAATCTCAAATGATAAACCCCAATCTCTCAAGGATGGTGATATCATACACATCGGAGAAGCAGGTTTCCGATTTCAGGTTATAAACAGGACAGAACCCTTGCCAATCACCGAGGAGAAAACAACTTGATCCCGAGTAATCATAATCACCTGGATACAGCAGCCTTAACAGACCCAGGCAACCAGGGTAGGATTAATGAAGATTCTTATCAGATCACTTCATTTTTAATCAGTGAAGACGATGAAACACCGGTCCTGTTAACAGTAGTAGCTGATGGAATCGGTGGTCATAAAGCCGGTGAAATCGCTTCCAAGATTGCAGTTGATACCATCATCGGCGCTGTTGCCGAAAGCGACGTGAGTGATCCCCTCTGGGTGTTAAAAAGCGCCCTCCTGGAAGCCAATCACAGTATTACCTCAAAAGCGGCTGAAGATGCTGATCTGAAAGGTATGGGTTCAACTGTAGCTTGTGTTATGGTTATAGATTCTGCTCTCTACATTGCAACACTGGGGGATTCTAGAATCTATCTGGTGAGAGATAATGTCATTCGCCAATTAACGATAGATCATACCTGGGTGCAGGAAGCAATAGACGTGGGTGTGATTAACTTGGATGAAGCCCGCAATCATCCCCGCAGACACTTAATTCGCAGTTACCTTGGATCAGCAGATCCGATAAAGCCGGATCTGCGATTGTACATGGCAGATAATGAAAATGCAGAGCAGGCGAAAGCGAATCAAGGTCTCCCTTTACTACCGGAGGATCTTGTTCTTCTCTGCACAGATGGTCTGACAGACCTGGTTGCTGATGAGGAAATCCTTGATTTACTGGGGGGCTCAGATAGCCATGATGAAGGGCTGCAAAAATTAGTTGATCTGGCAAATCTTCGCGGCGGCCATGACAATATCACAATTGTACTGCTCCAACCGCCCGAGAATGAATTATTTGAGGAATAAGTTTAGAAAAAAAAAGAACGATCCGTAAATCGCTCAGAAAACGGATCGTTTTTTGTTTTAATGGAGACTCTCTAATCAGGGGATCAACTGGGCCATATACACTTGATTATCTACAGCCAGGAAAACCCGATCGCTCATGGTAACGGTAAATGCCGTTGCTGGTTGATCAATTAAACCTTCAATGGGTCGGAATTGTTCCTGAAATTCCAATTGTGTGCTAAATCGATATACCGCCTGCTCAGCTGAATCCAGCATGTATACAGCCATACCTGGAGAACTCTTGATGGTAAAAGAATTAAAAGTCGCTCCACTAATAAAAGGACCGGATTCATGCCCTTCCCGGGGGTCTGAATAATCAAAAGGTGTAGTACAAAGTGGATCAGAATCTGGTCTTTCAGTGACACACTTGGTGACATATCCATCGCTATGAAGTATATATAACTCACTACCGCTGGTAGCTAATTCAAGGGCATCTTCCATTTCAGGGGAATCTACTGCACCAAAGTACTCAGATCCTTCATGATAATTCTGGCTCTGGTATTCTAACCAGATGGCTCTCTTCTCGGGGTCAAGGATATACAGGTTATAGGGAGTGCTGCTGGACATGGAAATCGCCTTAACGGGACCTCTTCCCAAGGTGTAGGAGGTATCCTCAAATATTACCGGCGTCTCACTCAAATCTGCATAACAAAAAATCATGGTGTGATTTTGATCGATCCCCAAAACTGTGGCTTGATCTTCCTGGGATGTCGGCAAGGAAACAATATCAACCAGGGGGCCTACAGTAATATGTCCCTCAATAGGGCCACAGCTGAACTCATCAACAATTTGATATCCATCCGGATTGGATTGAGCCCATATCACTGTGCCATGATCCTCATTCAACATATAGAGATCATTCCAGGGGGTTACAACAATTTTAGAAATGGTCACATCCACACCAAGTCCCCTGCTGAACACCGGTTGGTAATCTAAACGCGTTATCCGATCCAGTGTATCCAATTCAAGTCTGATTGCCTGGTAGAGTTCCTCAACTTCGTCAGTTTTCTGATAACTTCTCGCAGATTGGATCTCATCCATTGCTGTCACGATAGTCTGATAATAATCCAATGGGTTATCCTGAATTTCCGCCTGGGTTAATAATTCTTGAGCTTGGGTGATATGGGTCTCATAAAGCTGGTTTCTTCCTCTTTTTATGTAAAAAACACTGCCAAATACAACCATAATCAGCGGAACAAGAACAGCAATTAAGCTCAGCGTCCAGGAAGGCAAATCCAATAATTGTTCATCCGGCAGCATCCTCCCAACTAATGAGAGTAAACTTCGCCATCCTTCCTTAAGAACTTTACCGATTGAGGTTGTGACTGTATTAAATATGGACCAGGATTTTGATTCCGTGATACTTTCCATTATTGGAGCAATCTCGCTTGCCAACCGCCTTGATAAACCCG